>JAQUXV010000133.1 GCA_028692205.1 Eubacteriales bacterium | reverse complement strand
TATCAGGATCGGAATCCCTTTCTTGGCCGTCATACGCCGCCTCCCCTATTTCAAGAATTAAAAAACACTGTTATAATAGGTTAATATAGCACAAGAAGGGGCTGTATGCAATGTTCACTCTCCATGCCAGGGCAAAGATAAACTGGTCTTTGGATATTTTGGGACGTCAGGCAAACGGATACCACCGTATGGATATGCTGATGAGCAGCGTTGAGCTGGGCGACGAACTGACCATAGAGCCGTCAGACGACCTCAGTTTAACGATCATCGGCGGAGACGGGCTGCCCGAAACGGACAACCTGGTGTTGAAAGCGGCGCGCGCCCTGCGGGACGTAACCGGCTGCAAAGAGGGCGCGCATTTTACGCTGAAGAAGCTTGCGCCGGTCGGGGCTGGCATGGGAGGCGGCAGCGCGGACGCGGCAGCCGCGCTGATCGGTTTGAACCGGCTTTGGCAAACCAATCTCTCCCAAAATAAAATATTTGGCCTTGGGCTTTCCATTGGCGCGGACGTACCATTTCTGCTTTCGGGCGGCTTTGCCCGCGTGGGCGGCATCGGCGAGGAAATCGAGCCGCTTCCCCCGCTTCCCGCCTTGCCGCTTGTGATTGTGCAGCCCTGCAAAGCGCTTTCCACGCGCGAGGTGTTTACCGACTTCGATTCTTTAACCAGCGTTGCCCATCCCCATACGGACGGCGCGCAAGACGCGCTTAAGGCTTTGGATTATTCCCGTCTTTCCGTTACAGCGGGTAATGTGCTTTATCAGGCGATTGAAGCCAAGCGCCCGCAGATTACGGAAGCTATCGCGGCGTTAACGGCCTGCGGCGCGGCTTTCGCAACGATGACGGGCAGCGGCTCCGCTGTTTTCGGCGCTTTTTCTACCGAAGCGGAGGCGCAAACCGCTTTTCGAACGCTACGCAAGCGGTGGCGCAAATGCTGGCTTACGCGCGTGGCAAAGGAAGGGGTTTCCTTACTGTAGCAGTGAGTGCCTGAGATGCAAACCGATAAACAAATAAAGATTTGCTGTTATCAAAGAGTTATCCATTGAACAGAAAAAGCCCTCCTTGGGGAAGGCTTTTTTGATTCTGTCTGTTTTTCAAAGCTATACTCGACCGAACCGGTTTCAGCTCCACCCAGCTTATAACAGGTTGGTAACTCCTAGAACATACGTTGCCAGTCCTGTATAGCTGTTCAATAAAGCATGCAGCCGTTCTTCCATAACACGATGCATAAACCGAAATCAGAAATTGGGAGCCTGGTTTGACCAACGCGCAAATTCCTCGTCCGTGGCAAGCACTCGGTGCGTGCCATTTACTAAATGCTCCCGGCCCTTAGTGTAGTCTACGCCAAACTCCCGATAATCATAGGTCATGGCTTTGCGGCGTTTTTCCACCACCGGGTTGGGGTGCGGGATGGCGGAAAGCAAGCTTTGCGTATACGGGTGAATGGGGTTGGAGAAGATCTCTTCCTTGCTCCCCGTCTCCACCAGATGACCCAGATGAAGCACGCCGATCCGATCGCTGATATACTTGACCATGCTCAAGTCGTGCGCGATAAACAGATAGGCGCAGCCCGTTTTCTGCTGGATATCCTTCATCAGGTTAACCACCTGCGCCTGAATGCTCACATCCAGCGCGCTAATGCACTCGTCTGCGATAATCAGCTTGGGCCGCATGATCAATGCGCGGGCAATGCCCACGCGCTGGCGCTGTCCGCCGGAAAACTGGTGCGGATACCGGTTTGCATGTTCCGGCGCGAGGCCCACCTGCTCCAATATTTCGGAGATTTTCGCGTTGCGCTCTTTTGACGTGCGATAAATATGGTGGATGTCCAGCCCCTGCCCGATGATGTCGCTCACCTTTTTACGAGGATTCAGGCAAGCCATGGGATCCTGAAAGATCATCTGCATGCCGGTTCGCAGGTGTTTCTGCGTATCCTTGCCCATTTTCCCGCTGATATTCTGCCCGTCGAAAACAATCGAGCCTTTCGTAGGTTCGTACAGGCGTATCACGCTTCGACCGATGGTGCTTTTGCCTGAACCGCTCTCCCCCACCAAACCGTAGGTTTCGCCGGGATAGATTTCAAAGCTCACGCCGTCGACCGCTTTCACGGTAAAGTTGCGGTTGATGCGAAAGTACTGCTTCAGATTATCCACTTTCAGAAGCGGCTGGCTCATTTTCCCGCCTCCTTTTTCATACGTTCAATGCGCGCTTTCAGCTCGGTAGGCATATCCACCTTCGGCGCTTTTTCATGCAGCAGCCATGTGGCTGCATAATGTGTGTCCGTTATTTTGAACATTGGGGGCATCAGTCGGTCGTCGATTTTCAAGGCAAAGATATTGCGCGGTGAAAACGCGTCGCCTTCCGTTTCGTGCATCAGGTTAGGCGGGCTGCCCGGAATGGCGTAAAGGCGCTCGTCGTTCGTATCCAGATCGGGCATTGCGGAGAGCAGGCCCCAGGTATAGGGGTGACGCGGATCGTAAAAAATCTCGTCAATCATGCCTTTTTCAACAATGTTGCCCGCGTACATAACGTTTACGTAATCCGCAACTTTAGCCACAACGCCCAGATCGTGCGTGATATAAATAACGCTGATACCAAGCTCCGTCTGGATCTGCTTAATCAGCTCCAGTATTTTCGCCTGAATGGTCACGTCCAGCGCGGTGGTCGGCTCGTCGCAGATCAGCACATCAGGGTCGCAGGCCAACGCAATGGCGATAACCACGCGCTGCCGCATCCCGCCGGAAAGCTGATGCGGGTAATTTTTCATGCGTTTTTCCGGCTCCGGAATGCCCACCATCTCCAGCAGGGAAATGGCCTTCTTCCAAGCCTCGTGCTTGCTGATATGCTCGTGCAGCAGCATGCCTTCCGTAATCTGCTTACCGACTTGCATGGTCGGGTCCAGCGAGGTCATAGGGTCCTGAAAGACCATCGCAATATGTCGGCCGTTAATCGTATGCCGTATGGTTTTCCGGTCCAGTTTCAGAATGTCTACCGTTTTTTCCTGTCCGTTTTCCGTATAGTGATAGAGTATTTCCCCGCGGTTCACCCTGCCGTTTTTATCCAGAATGCCCATAACGGCCTTCATGGATACGCTCTTGCCGGAACCGCTTTCACCGACGATGGCCACGGTTTCGCCTTTATACAGGTCGAGGTCTACGCCGCGGATGGCATGCACGTCGCCCGCGCCGGTTTGGAAGCTGATGTCCAGATCACGAATTTGAATAACCAGATCGTTTTTCGGCGTCTCCAACGCTTCCTCACCTCTCCTTCATCTTCGGGTCGAACGCATCGCGAAGGCCGTCCGCCAACATATTGAAGCAAAGCATCAACAGCGCCAGCACGATTACAGGGGGCACAATCTGGAAGGGATGCGTTGTAAAACTCTTGAACGCGTAACTGATCAGCGAACCCAGCGAGCACATCGGCTCTGGGATGCCGAGGCCGACAAAGCTGAGGAAAGCCTCAGTGAAAATGGCGTTCGGGATAGAGAACATGGTATTGGTAATCAACTGGCCAATAATGTTGGGCAATATCTCGCTGAAAATCACCCGCATATTGGAAGCGCCAAGCGTATGGCTGGCCAGCACGAATTCCTGTTCCTTTAATTTCAGCATCTGCGCGCGCGCAATGCGGCTCATGCCGATCCATCCGGTAATCATCAAAGCGATGGTAATAGTCATAAGCCCCGGTTTCAAAATCAGCATCAGTAGCGTGACGATAACCAGTGTGGGAATGCTGTTCACGATTTCCGCAAAGCGCTGCATAACCGAGTCTACCTTACCGCCGAAATAGCCGGAGATCAGCCCATAGCTCATGCCGATAATCATATCGATCAGCACGGCGACGATCGCGATGTAAAGGCTGACGCGCGTGCCCATCCACGTGCGCGTCCAAATATCGCGCCCAAGCGTATCCGAGCCAAACCAATAATAGGTATCGCTTTTCTCTCCGGTTTCCTTGTTGACAACATATGCGTTTTTCAGCTTAAAACCGGTGGATGTTTTCAGCGTCTCGTCGCCTGTGAAGATACCGATGTCTTCCAGCCCCGGCACACGCGGAGCCATATTGGTTTCGGTAATGTGCGTTTCCTGATAAGAATAGGATGAAATCAGCGGCCCAAATACCGCCAGAACAACAATCAGCAAAATAACGCTCAGGCTGAATACCGCGCTTTTGTTTTTCCGGAAACGCGCAAACGCGTCCTTCCAAAAGCTTTGACTGGCAAAGTTCATATCCAGTTTTGTGTTCTCCGCGCCTTTCAGCTCAAAATCATCCGGGCGGAACACCACGGTCGCAAGCGTGTTCTCGTTATTCATGCGGCCCCTCCTTGCTCAGGCGGATGCGCGGATCGATAACACCGTACAGGATATCGACAACCAGCATAATGCCAATGTACATTGCGCTGTAAATAAAACTTAATACGATAATGACATTGTAGTCGTTGGATTGTATAGCGGTTACCAGCAGGCTGCCGATGCCGGGGATCGAGAAAATCTTCTCCACAACCAGGCTGCCTGTCATCAACCCGACAATCAGCGGCGCTAAAACCGTGACGATTGGGATTAACGCATTGCGAAGCACATGGCGGAGGATCAGTTTGGGGCCGTATACCCCTTTGCTCTCCGCCAGTAAAATATAATCGCTCCCCAGCACCTCCAGCATTTCGCTGCGGGTAAAGCGCGCGATGGATGCTATGGTAAACATACACAGCGCAATGCTGGGGAGAACGGAAGATTCGAAAGGCTGCTCCATATTATACAGGAGGGGGAACCAGTTTAATTCATAGCCGAAAAGGTAAGCCAGCGCAAGCGCGAACACATAAGAAGGCACGCTGACGCCGATAACGGAAATAATGGTAGCGATGGTATCCCAGACCGTGCCGTGCCATATGGCGGCGACAATACCGAGGATAAGCCCGATAATCGCCCCCAGCAGCACCGATTGGCCGCCGATACGCAGGCTTACGGGCAGACGCGTCTGCAGCAGCTGCGATATGGGCGTGTTCTTGCTGATGGTATAACTGACGCCAAAGTCACCTTTAAGCATATTGGTGACGTATTTAAAAAATTGTACGATCACAGGCTGATCCAGCCCGTATTTTTCGTATAGAGCCGCACGCTGTTCCGTGGAGAGTTTTTCATCGTTGAACGGGGAACCGGGCATAAACTGCAAAAGCGTAAACAACAGGAGAATCACGACGAAAAGTGTGCCGATGGAAATCAGCAGCCTTTTACCGATATAGCGTCGCATGAATTACGCTCCTCTCGTGTGGGATTTCCCATTGTAAACGGCAGCGAAATGATCTGTCTTTTTGCTCACTGCGCATCCCCTCGGGAAAAAACCGCGCAGCGGCCACAGACGGACGCTGCGCGGCAAAGAAATGACGATTTCTTTTAATTAGTCGCCCAGATAGGTATCCTTGAACACGCGGTTGAGGGCAATGGAGTGGCATTCAAGATTCTGAACGCTGCCCTTCACCATCATCGCGTTGCACTTCTGGTACACGGGCAGAATCACCATGTTGTCCATGACGATCTTCTCGGCATCTTTCAGCGCCTGCCAACGGCCGGCGGGATCCATAGCCAGTTCGCCGCTTACGCAGTTCTTGATGATGGAATCGTATTCCTCGTTGCTCCACAGACCATAGTTGTTGTTGTTGCCGGTTACCCACATGCCAAGATAGGTCATCGGGTCGGCGTAGTCCGGGCCCCAACGGGTGAGGCAAGTATTGTAATCGCCGTTCTGGATATCCTGAATGCGCTGCTTCTTGGTTTCCACCTTCAGCTCGACCGTTACGCCGGGCAGGGTGTTCTGCCATTCCTGCTGGATGAAGGCGGCGATGTTCTGTGCAGTGGCGTCGTCTTCCACAAGCAGGGTAAGGTTGAACTCAGACTGGCCCAGTTCTTCGCACGCAGTGGCGTAGAACGCGGCGGCGGATTCTTTGTCGAAGCCGTCGAAGGTGTACGCGGTCTCACGGTAATCTTTACCGTCGGGGCCGGTGGCCAGATGCTCGGGCACCGCGAAATACGCGGGGGTAGAGCCGTCCTTGATGATGGAGGCGCAGATGGCATCGCGGTCGAACGCACCGGCAAGCGCTTTGCGGAAGTTCGCATTGGCCAGTTCGGGGTAATCCGCGATGTTCACAGTGATGTACCACAGATAACCGGCGTTGACGCTGAGGAATTCGGGATCGTCTTCAACCAGTTCAACCTGGTCGCCGGAAAGGGTAACGATGTCCAGATCGCCGTTCTGATAGCTCAGCAGCGAAGTCTGGCTGTCTTTGATAACCTGATAGTTCAACCCATCCAGTTTGACGCGGTCGGCATCATAATAGTTGGGGTTCTTGGTCAGCGTAAAGCTGGTAGCGGCGGGCTCGTAGCTGGTCAGGACGAACGCGCCGTTGGACAGCACGGTCTCGGGGCTGGTGGCGAAGTTATCGCCGCAGCTTTCGCAGAACGCGCGGTTTACGGGGTAGAACGTCGGGAAATACATCAGGCTGGTGAAGAAGCTGACGGGGCTTTCAAGCTCCACCTGCAGGGTCTTTTCGTCCAGCGCCTGAATGCCGAGGTCTTCCACAGGCATTTCGCCGCTGTTAACGGCAACGCTGTTCTTTACCAGACCGATGTCGTAGATCATGTAGGAATACTCGCTTGCGAAAGCGGGGTCGCAGGCGCGCTGCCAGCCGAATACGAAGTCGTCGGCGGTAACGGGGTCGCCGTTGGACCAGAAAGCGTCGTCGCGAATTTTAAAGGTGTAGGTCAGGCCGTCGTCGCTGACGGTGGTTTCCGCGGCAAGCGCGGGCACCGCGGCGCCGGAAGCATCCATCTGGTATAAGCCGTCCGTGAAATCGGCAATAACCTCAAAGGACGTGCCGTCTGTTGCTACCTGGGGATCCAGAGATTCAACCTCGGTTTCAATTTGCACCCGCAGCACATTCTCGCCTTCGGCTGCCGCAAAGCTGCCGACGGTAAGCACAAGCGTAAGGCACAGCACAAGAGCGATAAGCTTCTGAGCCGGGTTTCTCATGTGTATTTTTCTCCTTATTCCCATATTTCTTCCGTATGGATGAAGAGAACAAACGATTTCGGAAGATAAATCTATGATAATACCAGT
>JAQUXV010000132.1:2688-7143 GCA_028692205.1 Eubacteriales bacterium | reverse complement strand
CCCACAACGTCGTCGTACTCCTTGAGCAGCTTATCAATATCCAGCGCCACACCCGGGCCGATGATATTGACGATGCTGCTGTGAAACACGCCCGAGGGGAGCAGATGCAGGGCAAACTTGCCGTAATCGTTGATGATTGTGTGGCCCGCGTTTGCGCCGCCCTGAAAACGGACGACGATGTCGCTGTCCTCCGCAAGCACATCGGTAATCTTTCCCTTGCCTTCGTCGCCCCAATTGGCGCCTACGATCGCACGTACCATGGTGTCGATCCCCTTTCCTTCGCTAAAGTCGGTAAAACACCAACATTCATTATCCCATGCCCGGGATGGAATGTCAATATGTTGCGGCCGGCTGCCGCTTGAAAGAAAAATAAGGTAATGCTATAATTCATCATGTTTATGGGCGATGATTGATATTCTGGGATAGCAGAGGGGGTGCGCCGATGGACGGAAGCAGAGCGGCGAAAACGCGAACGACGCACACCGGGGACCGCCGCGCGTGAGAAATCGGGCTTGTACTGTCCGCCGTAATGATGGGCGGCGTGTTTGCCTTTGCGTATGTCTGCTACCCCGTGAATGATGATTCGCAGATTTTACGCGCTTTCATGGGGTTTCAGCCCGGCGGCCCCGCCGATTACTGTATGTATGTGCAGGCCCCGGTTTCCTGGCTTTTGTACGGGCTGGGGAGCGTTTTCCCCGGGTTGGCGTGGTTTACAATTTTGCAAATCCTGTTTTTATGGCTGGCGAACGCCGTTATACTCAAGAGCATTCTGCAAGGCTTTATTCGGCTGGAAAAGCCTTTGTGGTGGGGTATATCGGCCGCCGCGGCCTTCTTTATATTGTTTTCCCTGTATGTAACGGCACGAATCACCTACACGGTAACCGCCGCGATGCTTTGCGCGGCGGCCGCCGCGCAGATGATGACCCTTGATGAGTACCTGGCCTCCCCCAGACGGTATATTCTGCATGCCCTGCCCGCGCTGGGGCTGCTGGCGTTTGCCTATGGGCTGCGAAGCATTACGGTAGCGCCCGCGTTTGGCTTTATCTGCATTGTGGTAGCCGGTCACGCGCTTGCGGTGCGTGGTTCCGGCCGACAACCGATGCGCAACCTGCGGCCCCTGTGGATCACGGTCGTGATGGCGGCGGTAATGCTTGGGGGCCTGTACGGGCTGCGCGTGTGGGAAGTCGCCGCGAAAGGGCAGGACGATTATTCGGCATGGAGCGGGGCGCGTACCGCCGTGACGGATTATCTGGCGCTGGATCAAATCCCCGCGGAAGTATACGATCAGGTTGGCTGGAGCGATACCGAGGTTGAACTGCTGAACAACTGGTACACAATGGACGCCGATTACTCCACACAGGCGTTTGAAACGGTGACCGCGCAGGCGGGCGAGGAAGCGCGCACCAGCGCGGGCGCGGCGGTGCTGGACCTGCGTACCCGTTCTCCGCTGATTGTTCTTTCATTTATCGCGCTGCTGTGTTTTGGGGCCGTCTGCCTGCTTTGGCTGCGCTGGTTTCACCGGGGTGAGGGCTTCCGGCAGACAACGGTGCTGATCGCCGTGGGCGTGCTGTGTTTTGAGCTTTTCTGCCTTCTGGCGCTGAAGGGGCGGCTGCCCCGCCATGCGGCGCAGGTGCCGGTGCTGCCCGCGGCGGCAATTGTGTTTTGCCTGCTGCCCGAATGCCTGCCGAATCGGCGGGCGCTTGCCGGGTGGAAGCGTGCGGCGGCAACGGGTACGCTCGCACTGCTGGCGGCTGTTACGCTGGCGTGTGCGATTCCCACGGCCTATGCGGTGCGAAAGGTGCAGCCCCAATGGAATTACAACGTGTTTGACGATATGGATGCGCAGGCGCTGGCCCGCCCGGACAGGTTGTGGATTTACGGCAACGACCTCATCAACGATACCCGCCTGTTTACGGACGTATCGGACGGGACGCCGACCAACCTGATGTTCTGGGGCGGATGGCCGCGCGGATCGAAGGAATATCTGGCCCGCCTCGCCGCCTTCGGAATCGACGGGCAAACCTTCGGCGCGGAAGATTGGCTGAACCCGGCGGTGCGATACCTCTCGCTTTCGGAAGAACCGAACGAAACGCTGCTGACTTACCTGCGGGAGAAAACCGGCCAAACCGTGCTGTATGAACGGGAAAAATTATCCGTCGGCCTGTACGGCTACCGCTTCTATTTGCCGGAAGCCGATTGATGCTGGGCGTACGGCCCCGGCGGACAAAAGAAGGAGGAATCCGGATGAAACACTTCCTGATTCGCAACGGCATACGACTGTCGGCAATTTTCATCGCCGGGGTCGTAATCGGTTATTTGCTGCTGGTGGCCGTGTACCTGATCCCGGAAGACCGCATTGCGGAAAACGTGACCCTTTCGGCGGCGACGTTCGACGGCAGCGAGGATTCGCTGGAAGCGCGCAACCACCATGTGGTAAAGACCTACGCAAACACCTGGCTGGATAATTCATCCGATTCGCTCATTTTGTTGATGGCGGCCTACCGCTCCGATGCGCCGGTGTGGCAAAGGGCGCTGTTGAGCGAATTCAGCGGGGATATGGACGATAATCCCTATAACCTGCTGCGCACCTATGCCCGGGATGGGCAGGAAGGCATGGGCAGCACCGCTTATTTCCGCTATTGGCACGGGCATCAGGTATTTGTGAAGCCGCTTTTGCTATTTTGCACCTACATGGATTTGAGGGTTATCAACATGCTGGGGCAGGGGGCGCTGCTGCTCTGGGTGATGATGCTGATGGTTAAACGCGGCCTTAGCCGGTATGTGCCCGCGTTTGCGCTGGCGGTGGCTGCGCTGACGCCGTGGGTGCTGCCGCTGTGCCTGCACTATTCCGCCTGTTATTATGTGATGCTTCTGGGGGCGGGCGCGCTGCTGCAATGGCCGCAGGGGGTCAGCCGCCGGTTGGGGGCCGCTGCTTACTTTATGCTGCTGGGCATGGCGACCGATTATTTCGATCTTCTCAGCTATCCGTTGATTACCTTCGGCATTCCCTTTGTTTTCTGGGTGCTGCTGGCCGACCGGCAGCCGGGCTTCGGCGGCGGGTTGTCGGTGGGGCTGCTGCCGCGCTGCGGCGGCGCGTGGCTGTTCGGCTACGCGGGCATGTGGGCGGCGAAGATTGTGCTGGTGGCGCTGCTTACGGCACAACCGGCATGGCAGGTTACATGGGCGCAGGTTACCCTGCGCACGGTCGGCGACCACCTTTCGCCGCTGGATGCGCTGCTGCGCAACCTGCGCGTTTTCTGGCGCAAGCCCTTCAAGCTTGCCGGCCTCGGCATTGCGGCGTGGGCGGCGGTGCAGGCAGTGCGCACATGGGGCCGCAGGCAGCCGGTGCGGGCGATTACGGTGGTGCTGCTGGCTGCCGCGGCGCTGCTGCCGCCGCTGTGGTATGTATTGATTGTGAATCATAGCCATGTACATTTTTTCTTCACGCACCGTATTCTCGGTGTAACCGTTTTCGCACTGGCGAGCCTGCTGACCCGCTATTTCCAGACACAGGAAAACAAGGCGAAAATAAGATAATTTGCGCATTAAATCTTACAAAAAATTGACAGAACCATGAAGCTGCGGTATATTTAGCCTGTCTTTATTCCTCTTTATTTGGCTTTGCGTGCCAAATTGGGAAATGATGGGTGCCCGCTGGCGTGGGTCAACGGGCGAGCCATGGTTACAGGAGGTCGGAAAAATGACGTCGGGGGATGATCGTCGCGCCATGCCGCCTTCGGACTTTTTAGACGATCCGGCCGGGGCAGCGTCGAATCCGTTTATGCCGGTTTCCATGCAAAACAGAATTACGGGAACAGGGCGGGGAAACGCGCCGCATGCCCGCAGGCAGCCCACAACGGGGAGCCTTTACGAATTTGGGGCCGATCCGGCGCAGGCTTATTCAACCGCGCCTTATCCTACGATACCGGAAGGGGAACCCTATCGGGCGCAGCCTTTTCCCCCTGCGCCGGAATGGAAAAGCGAACCTTATGCCCGGCCGAATCACAGCATGCCGGACGAAGCGCGGCGGCAGGCGACCGAGCCCTTTGCGCCGCCTGCCCGCGGCCCTGTGGGTACCGGGCCTGCCGTGCAGCCGCCGCAAAACGTAACGGGGCCTTTCGCGCCACAGTCCGCCACAGGCCCGTATGCCGCCACAGGCCCGTATGCCGCCGGCGGGCCCGCCGTTATGCAACGGCGGGCCACCGTGCCTTTTCCCCCGGCCGTGAATACAAACGGATATCCGCCCGCCGCCCTCCCGCCGGAGGCGCCAAAGCCCGACGGCGACGGAGCGCGCCGGGCGAAAGGTGGCCTGCCGCCTGTGCGGCAGATAACCATGAACGACGACGAGGACCCCTGGGTTGCGCTGGGGTGGAAAGCGCCTGCCACGATGCAGGGCGGAGCGGCCCTCCCCATGGACGACAGCCTGCTTTATCCCCCTATGGAGCCGCAGGAGCC
>JAQUXV010000132.1:0-2588 GCA_028692205.1 Eubacteriales bacterium | reverse complement strand
TAACCATGAACGACGACGAGGACCCCTGGGTTGCGCTGGGGTGGAAAGCGCCTGCCACGATGCAGGGCGGAGCGGCCCTCCCCATGGACGACAGCCTGCTTTATCCCCCTATGGAGCCGCAGGAGCCCGTGCCTTTTCCGCCGGGCATCCCCATGGATGCGGGTGCCTATCCGCCGCCGGTTGCCGATGGCGTGGGGGCCAGGCCGTATCTGTCGCCGTTTTCCGAGGACGATCTTTTCGATACCTATCTGCCGCCGGTCGACGACGGTGATTTTTCCAAACCGTATCGGGCGGCCGCCGCCGATACGTCGCCTTACCGGCCTGTGGAGGAAGCCTATTCCGGTTCGTATGCGCCGGTACCCCCATTGCCGCCTGTAACCCCGCCGACTGCGGCACCCTCCGGGAGCAGCGATCCGCCGGAACCCGAACCGCCCGCAAAGGCGGTTTCCGCTCCGGGCGGAGCCAACGGCGGCGGGCCGCCCAGGCTGCCGTCCCCGATGAGGAAAACGCCGCCGCGCGATTTTCGGCAAACGGTGAAAAGCTCATGGCGAATGGCGTTGCTGATCGCCTGCGCGCTCGCGGTGGTGTTTACTGTTATCGAAGTGGCCCGAATGGTGCAAAGCTTGCTGGTGAACGAGCGGCAAATGCCAACCGAACGCCAGAAGTATTACGCGATGGCGGGCGTGGACCCGGACAGCGCGCCCCAGGGCGTGGAGTTGCTGGCCAAGGGGCAAACCTACGAGCCTACCGCAACCCCGCAGCCGGTGCAAACGCCTACGCCCGTCCCCCGCATCAGCCAGAACGATCCGCTGATCGGCGTACTGGACGCGGGAGGGGCGACGGAGGACGGCGCGCAGGCGGGGCAGACCCCCGAAAAAACGCAAACACGTACCAAGCTGAGCCAGTATCCCGATAACCTGCTGCTGAGCATCGACAGCACGTTTGCGGCCCTGCGGGAGCAGAACCAGGATATTGTCGGCAGACTGGTGATTGACGGCGTGTTGGACGAAACGCTGGTGCAGCGCAACAATACCTATTACCTGACCCATAATTGCCGTAAAAACCTCATCGAAGGCGGCGCGGTGTTTGTGGACGAGGGGTGCTCGCTGAAAGCCCCGCCGGAAAACCTGCTGTTGCGGGGACAGACGAACGTTGCGGGCAAGCTGTTTGAGCCGCTTACGCTGTACGGCACGCAGGGTGCCGGATACGTAAGCTCGCACGGGATTGTAACCTGCGACACCCTTTATGAAAAGGCGCAGTATGTGGTTTTTGCCGTTATCTATGCGGACAACCGTGTTTCTTCGGAACAATATTTCAATTATGCGGGCTACCCCACTTTCCAGACCGACGCGCAAATGATGAGCTTTGTCGATTCGGCGCGCCTGCACAGCGTATACACCATCAACGTGAACGTGCAGGCGTCCGACCGGCTGCTTACGCTGGCCGCGCTGCCTGCCGACGGCGAAACCGCCAGCTGGGTGATTATCTGCCGCAAGCTGCGCAGCGGCGAAACCGCGGGCCATATCCAAACCGACTGATTTTTCAGGCGCGTTTCCCGCGGCCTGCGGCGCTCCGGGCCTGCGGCACGGAACATGGAGCGCGATAAAAACAAGGCCGTCCGCAAACGGAGTACGTGCCTGCCTGCGTTTTCCGGGCTTGAAAAGCATCCGATACAACACCGGAAACTGTTCTTCGTTTCGTGCGGGAACCGCCTGCGCGCTGCCGCGGCCCTCGCAAAGCGACGGATACCATGCGCTTTTTATGGCCGTGGGAGAATGCGCGCCGCCCGGTGGGAATTTTTCCGGCGCGGGTGAGGCGAACCTCTTCTGCAATGAAAACAATATCGGGGCGCCTGCCGGGGCAAACGAAGAAGGTTTCCGGTGTGTTTTCGGCGAATTTTGCAGGTGAAGCGTTAAGGAAACGGCGTTGTTTCGCCATGGAAAGCGCAGGGCGTTTCATCATCGTCCGCCCGTTGGAACGGGACGCCCGCACAGGGCCGGGGTTCGCCCGGCGCGCGGGAATGAATAAGGAGGATCAGGATGGAGAATCTTTATATCCATACCGGCGAGCTGCTTTTGCCCGCCGAACCCCTAAACCCGACGGCGTGGGCGTGCATCGCCTGCGACCAGTTTACCTCCCAGCCGGAATACTGGCGGGAAGCGGAAGCGCTGGTTGGCGACCAGCCCAGCGCGCTGAAACTGATTCTGCCGGAAGTTTACCTGAACGAGGCGGCTTCGCGTGTGCCGCGCATCCACCGGACGATGCGGGAATACCTTGCGGGCGGCGTGCTGCAAAGCGGCGTCAAAAACGGCTTCATCCTCACCGAGCGCAGCACGGGCAGCGGCGCGCGCGTGGGGCTGGTGGTGCTGCTGGATCTGGAAGGGTACGACTATCGCCCCGGCAGCCACACGCCGGTGCGCGCTACCGAGGGCACGATTCTGGAGCGGATTCCCCCGCGGCTGGCGGTTCGGCGCGGCGCGGCGCTGGAACTGAGCCATGTGCTGATGCTGATTGACGATCCGATGATGAGCGTGGTGGAGCCGCTGTACGACCGGCGCGCGGAGCTTACCAAGCTGTACGATTTCCCG
>JAQUXV010000131.1 GCA_028692205.1 Eubacteriales bacterium | reverse complement strand
TGGACGGCATCTATACCATCTCCTCCGATCTGTACAACACGTTTGATGTGGGGTTGATGGATCTGCTGACAACGGAAGCTTACCCCACCATCGACGCGGACAGCGTGACCGGCGTGGAATGGAACGATGGGGACGACCCCAAAACGCTCGAATATCATGCGGACGGCGATGCAAGCGCCTATTCCTCGGCGTTCACCTGGTTTGAAGATCAAGCGGACGGCAGCCTGACCCCTGTGAACGCGGAAGCGGTAAGCACATTCCTTACCGGCGCGACAGGCATTACCTACGCAAAGACCGTCGCGGATACGAAGGATGATCTGGCTGCATATGGGCTGGATGATCCTGCGCTGAGCATTACGCTGCACTACACCGAGGATGTGCCGGAATCCGAAGCAGCCGACGCGATAGCGGAGGAAGCCGCGGCGGCGACTGCTTCGCCTTCGATAGAACCCACTGCGACGCCGACCGCCACCCCGACGGCAACCGCCGCCCCCACGGCAACCCCGACGGCGACACTGGAGCCGACCGCAACAGCCGCGCCTGTGGCAACCGACACGCCGACGGCAACCGCCGCACCCACGGCAACGCCGACCGCCGCCGCATCGCTGACGGGCTTGCTGACTGCCGCGAACGCGGAGGAAGCGGTGCCCACGGAAGAGACTACCGCAACGCCAACGGCTGAACCCACGGCGACTCCGGAACCCACGGTTACGGTGGACCGCAGCATTACCATCTGGCTGGGCAACATGGACGCAGATGGCAATGTGTATATGACACACAGCAAAACAAACCGCATTTTCCAAATTAGCAGCGATACCATGACGACGCTGATGAAGCTCTCGGCGGACGATCTGCGGGAGAACAAGCCCGTTGAGTTGACGCAGAACGAAATCACCGGAATGACCGCCACGATGGGCGACGTCACTAAAGCGATTACCAAAACCACTGAAACCACCACTTCGGACTCCGGCGACGAAACGACTACGACCGTGTATCAATTGGACGGCAAGGAAATGAAAACAACGCTTTTCACCCTGTTCTTCAATAATCTGAAAGCGATCGAGGCCGAAGCGTATACCGACAAACCTGTGGCGGCCGATGCGGAACCGGTGCTTACCGCGACGTTTACCCAGAACCGGGCTGGATTTGATACCGTTACCGTAGCCTTCTACGTATACGATGAAAGCTTCGACCAGGCGGTTGTCAACGGCGACGAGACGATGCTGGTGAATAAGCGCGACGTTGAAAAGCTGCAAAGCTATTTCGACGAAATGGTCGCTACCGAAGCAACCGCGACACCCGAGGTGACCGATACTCCGGCACCTGCGGCGGAATAACCTTACAGACGGTCGAACGTCGGAGAGCAGACTTCATTTTTTGCGGGCCGTTTTCCCGCATGGCGCAGACCGTTTCTCCTCCAGCCCCGCGCATACAGGCGCGGGGCTTTTTGTCTTTAAAGCGGCTGTGGCGTTCTGCCCCGCAACTGAACGGGATAGCTTGAAGCGTAAATCAGGAGAAAGAAAAAGCCGATCCATGCGCCGGTGGATTTCCTGCGCGGGGAATGGTATAATAGGAAAAATGCCGGGAGGGTCTATGGAATTTCGAAGAGCGGTTTACGCGGATATCCATACGCTTGTGAGCCTGAGAAGCGATATGCTGTGGGAAAACCAAACGCAGCCGGAACCGCTTTGTACGCGGGTGGCGGAAAACACGAAGCGTTTCTTTGAAGACAGTTTTCGGGATGAAAGCTGTGTCGTGTGGATTGCTGAAGAAAACGGAAAAGCAGCAGCAATGGGGTGCGTGAACTTCTTTAACCTTCCACCCAACGATTGGTGCCCGGAAGGCTGCACGGCCTACATTGGCAACCTGTATACGGCGCTGGAATACCGAAAGCGGGGAATCGCCTCAAAAATTGTTGAGAAATTGATCTCCGAAGCGAAAAACAGGGGATGCGAGCGTATTCTGCTGAACTCGACCGATCGGGGCCGTCCATTATACGAACAACAGGGGTTTGCCGTTTCCCCGACGGCGATGGCGTTTTATCCGTTTGGAATTGCATCCGGGCGGTAACGCTTGTGCGGACCGAAGGGTGAAAAAGAACCGGAGGAAGAATGTAAAATGCAAATAGCGATATGCCGCGCCTATCAGTTTACGACCCGCGTCGCATCGGCGCTGCTGCCGTGGCGGGAACCGGAAGTGATACGGGGCGAAGGGAGCGCGCTGCGTTTGCCGGGAAAACTGTCGGAGGACGGCGTGACGCACCCCCTGATCGTTACCGGGCCAACGCTGAGACGGCTTGGAATTATCGACGGGCTGGTAGACGAGCTGAGGAAAAAAGACTTTCAGGTGTCGGTTTTCAGTGATGTGGATAACGACCCTACGATTACCAATGTCGAAAACGCGTATGCGTGTTACCGGGAAAACCAATGCGACGCGATTATTGCGTTCGGCGGAGGATCGCCTATGGACTGCGCCAAGCTCTGCGGCGCAAGGGTCGCGCAGCCAAAGCGTAGCATATCCCAGATGAAAGGCGTGTTCAGGGTGAGGCGTGCGCTGCCGCCCCTGTACGCCGTGCCGACCACCGCGGGTACGGGCAGCGAGGCGACGCTGGCGGCGGTGGTGCGCGACGAACGTCACCATAAATATATGGTGGGCGACCTTGTGTTGATTCCGCGCGCCGCTGTGCTGGACCCGACAATGACGTATGGAATGCCCAAGCGCGTTACAGCCGCTTCCGGCATGGACGCGATGACCCATGCGGTGGAGGCTTATATCGGACACAGCAATACTGCCGCTACTCGAAAGAATGCTGAGAATGCGGTAAGGCTGGTTTTCGCCAACCTGAAACGCGCTTATGACGACGGGCGGGACGCAGAAGCCCGCGCCGCCATGCAGCGCGCGGCCTACGATGCTGGGCTGGCCTTTACGCGCGCTAACGTGGGTTATGTTCACGCGGTGGCGCACGCGATCGGGGGGCGCTACGGCATTCCGCACGGCGAGGCCTGCGCGGCGGCGTTGCCGGTGGTGCTGCGTGCCTATGGGAAAACGGCATACAGGCCGCTGGCGGCGCTTTGGGATGCGGCGGGCGTTTCGGTGGAAGCCGCGCCGACGGCGGAGGGCAAAGCGAACGCTTTGATCGCTGCGGTGGAAGCGTTAAATGAAAGCCTGTCGATACCCAAAGTGTTTTCGCAAATTGTTGCGGACGATATCCCCTTGCTGGCGGCACAGGCCGCAAAGGAAGGGAACCTGTTTTACCCCGCACCGAAAGTGCTTTCGGAAATGGAACTGAAGGATATTTTGAAACGGATTTCGGCAGGTGCCTAGCCCGGGCCGCTTGCCGGGCCGCCATGCAGAGAGTACAATGGTACGGTTGAATGAAACAGCTTTCTGAAAAGAAACGGTTTCCCCTGTTTGCGAAAGAAAGGATGCAAACGTTCCGGCGCGACGGGCACAGGAGCGCGGCCTGCCCCGGAACCAATCGTCAGCAAACCGCTTGTGATGCCTGCTGAATCGCGGCAAGGGGGTAAGGCGCATGGGTCGCGGACTGGAAATCAGCAAAGAAGCAAAGTATGGAAATCGGTGAGAAGCTGTCTATCCTGACGAATCACCCTGAACGAAACGCTCTACGGATACCGCAAGGTAGAACGCAAGTGGTACCGGCGAGGAGAACCGACCTGTCGGCGGCGAATCAGAAATTTTATGACTCAAACGGTGGGATGCGCGCGGCATGGCGGGTGCATTTTACCGGCAGAAAAAGTAGGAATATTTGCGCGTATGCGAGAGAGTAAGGCATGACGAGAGAAAACGAGAACAGCCGTCCCAGCCCCGGACGGCGCAAGAGACGGCACAGGGGTTTATGGCAGATTATTTACATTGCGGGTACGCTGGCGATCATCGTGCTGCTGGGCACGGGAGATCCCCAGCTAAAAACGCTGTTTTCCGGGCAACTGCATCTGGAAGGCAAGTGGCTTTGGCTATGCGCCGCCGCGCTGGCCGCGTTTTGGTTTCTGCAGGCGTGTGGTTACGCCTATCTGGGCAGGATTGTTGGGGCGAAAACTACATTTCGAACCAGCCTTCGAATTACCCTGTACGGAGAGTACTACAGCGCAATTACACCGTTCGCATCCGGTGGACAGCCGATCCAACTGGCGTATTACCTGCGCTATGGCGTAAACGCGGCCAAGGCATCCTCGATTCTGGCGATGCGTTATATCGGCTATATCAGCTCCGTATGCGCATGTTATCTGCTGTCGCTGCTCACCGGACAGGGCGCGATCTTAACCAACCATCCGCTGATTTTGTGGTTGACTATTGCCGGATTTATCATCAACGCGCTTTCCATCGTCGCGGTCGGGCTGCTGCTGCTGCGGGCGTCGCTGGTGGAAACAATCGGCTATTGGGCTATCCGGCAATTGACGAAATTGAAATTTTTGAAGGGCAAACGCGAAAAGTGGGAAGCGGCTTTTCAAAAAGGCATGGTGGAATTCAGCGCCGCGGCGCGGTGCATCCGCAGCAATCCGGCGCGCTGCCTTCTCGCGTTTCTGTTGTTGCTGCTCAGCGTGGTCTGCATATTCTCAACAGCTTATCTGGTATACCGCGCGATGGGCCTATCCTCGGCGGCCTATGGTGAACTGTTCGCGATGCAGGTGTTTCTGTACCTTGCGGTAGCCTTTATGCCCACGCCGGGCGCGGCGGGCGCAACGGAGGGCGGATTTTACCTGTTTTTTGCGCTGGTATTCCCCAAGAGCCTTCTCTATAGCGCCATGCTGCTATGGCGTCTGTTTACGTACTATTCGCAGCTGCTGGTGGGCGGCGTGCTCGTGGTAGCCGGAGAACTGGCAGCGTTACGAGATCGGCACATAAAAAGTAAAACCGGAAGTGAAACGGATGCATCCGCTACTTCCGGATCGGAGAAAAGTGAAACGACCCCGGATAACTAACTGGGCTATCGCTTGCGCCTCGGCTTTTTTAGCCCACTGTTTGCGGGCGTTTTTTGATAACCGGTTCTTTGCACATCACGAGGCTGGCCGGTACGTGCCGGCGCGCGTCCGCCGCGGGGTTGGCCGAAAGTGCGACCGGGGATTTCTCTGGGCGGCACGAGGCATTTCTTATCAAACCCAATCAGGTCTTCACGGCCGCTCAACCGAAGCGCCTCGCGGATCAGTTTGTGGTTTTTGGGATCGCGCCATTGCAGCAATGCGCGCTGCATAGCTTTTTCGTGCGGAGACTTGGGCACATAAACCGGCTTCATGGTTCGGGGATCCAACCCCGTGTAATACATGCAGGTACTCAGCGTGCCGGGTGTGGGGTAAAAGTCCTGCACCTGTTCGGGCTGGTGGCCGGTGTCGCGCAGGTATTCGGCAAGCATAACCGCATCGTTTAGCGTACAGCCCGGATGACTGCTCATCAGATAGGGCACAAGGTACTGTTTCAGGTCCAGTTTGCGGTTCAGGGCTTCATACTTCTGCACGAACGCGTCGTATACCTCGCGGCGCGGCTTTCCCATTTTATCCAGCACCGCGGGGCTCACATGCTCCGGCGCTACTTTCAACTGCCCGCTGATGTGGTGCGCGCACAGCTCCCGGAAAAAGGTGGGATCGGGATCCGCCATCAGATAATCGAAGCGGATACCGGAGCGGATGAACACTTTTTTAACCCGTGGAAGCGCGCGCACACGCCGCAGAATGCGCACCAGCTCCTGATGGCTGACGCGCAGGTTTTTACAGGGCGTAGGGTAGAGGCATTGCCTGTTTTTACAGCAGCCTTCGCGGAACTGTTTTTCACAGGCGGGTTCGCGAAAATTAGCCGTAGGGCCGCCGATATCGTGAATGTATCCTTTGAAATCCGGAAGCGTCGTTAGCTCCCGCGCTTCGTTCACAATGGAATCCTCGCTGCGGGACGTAACCACCCGCCCCTGATGGAAAGTAAGCGCGCAGAAGCTGCACGCGCCGAAACAACCGCGCTCCGCCGAAATGGAAAAGCGCACTTCCTGTAATGCCGGTACCCCGCCGAGCGGCGCATAGCTTGGGTGTGCTTCTCTTTCGTAGGGCAGGGCGTATACCGCGTCCAATTCCGCGCGCGTCAACGGGGGCGCGGGCGGGTTTTGCACCAGAAAGCGCAATGTATCCTGCTGTTGGCAGAGCTTTCGGCCCCGAACGGAATCCTGCTCCTCATACTCGGCGATAAAGGCGCGAGCATAAGCGGCTTTATCCGATGCTACTTCCTGATGGGACGGCAGAAGAACCGCGTCTTCCGGCGGCTGCTTGGCCATATAGCAGCAGCCCCGCAGGGTGGGCAGTTCCGCCTCCGGCATACCGCGTTTCAGCCAATCCGCACAGGCAAGCATAATGTTTTCGCCCATACCGTAGATCAGCAGCGTCGCGGCGGAATCCACCAGAGCGCTTCGGCGCACCTTGTCGTCCCAGTAATCGTAGTGGGAAAAACGCCGCAGCGAGGCCTCAATGCCACCGATCAGCACCGGCGCGCCGGGATAGGCCTGGTGAATACGGTTGCAATAGACGGTTACGGCCCGGTCCGGCCGCAAGCCAGCCTGTCCGCCGGGGGCGTAGACATCCGTGTTTCGCCGCTTTTTCGCGACGGTGTAATGGTTGACCATGCTGTCGATTACGCCGGAGCTGACCAGAAAACCGAGCTTCGGACGTCCAAAACGCTTAAAATCCGCATCGGTATGATATTCCGGCAGGCAAAGCATGGCGACGCGGTAACCGGCGTGTTCCAGCACACGACTGATGATGGCGTGGCCAAACGAGGGGTGGTCCACGTAGGCTTCCCCTGTGACAAACACAAAATCCGGCGCGTCCCAGCCGAGCCGTTCACATTCTTGACGGGTTATCGGTAAAAATGCCATAGCGCACTTCCTTAGGGTTGCTTTCGATGTCAGTATACACGGAAACAGACGCGCAAACAAGCGCGTTGCGCTTTGAGGGCCGCGAGGGCAGCAATAAAGCGCCCGCAGGCTGTATTGGCCCGCAGACGCCGACGGATACCAGCGTGGAACGCCGACGAAGGTTTACAGCGACGTCAGCAGAAGCAATTCAAACGTCGGATAAGACGCGCTATCCGTCTCGTCGCCTTCGCCGCCGTCGACGGCCGGAACGGACATGCCTACGCACTGCCCATACATCATCACGTGCGAATCCACCGGTACGGTGGGTTCTTCGTTCGCCACGACGA
>JAQUXV010000130.1 GCA_028692205.1 Eubacteriales bacterium | reverse complement strand
CGGAATGATAATCCAGATTGCCCTCGCTGATGTTTTCAACATCCTTTGAAAGCGTCAGTATCGGCCGGGATAAACGGTTGCAGATGCCGCGCACGACGAATACGGAAATCGCCACCAGCACGATGAAAAGCCCCAGCATCATCCAACTGACCCGATTGCTGATTTGGTCCATCTCCGTCAGCGTTTGCGTGCTGATCGCCTGAATCGCCAGATCGTCCTCATCGGCGGTTTTCAGCATGTCGGCTACCGGCACCGCGACCGTCAGCTTCCAACCGACAGCCGGAACGGGTGCAAACAAAAGATAGACGTCTTCCTGATCGATTTGGCTTTCAACAAATCCGCTATCTTCCGTCCGCATTGCCAAAAGCGCATCCTGCGCGCCGGAGCCGAGCAGAGTACTGGCATCGCCTTTCGTCCGCGCCGAGATTACAGTGCCCGCGCTATCCAACAGCATGGCGTAACCGCCGTCGCCATAGTGGGTCGCTTGAATTTCACGGTTCAGGCTCTCGATCAGAATATCCACGCCCAGCACGCCGTTGAACATGCCGTTCACCCATATCGGCTGGGCCAGCGTTACGGTAAGCCCGCGGCCGAAACGATCCTCGTACGGCGGGGAAACGTACAGCTTTTGACTGGTTTTGACCGCCGTATACCACGCAAAGCCCCGGCAGTCCAGCGTGGGGGTATCCGCCTTCAGTACGGCGTTGCGATCGTAACCGATATTAACGCCGGATTCATGCGCCGTATAGATGCTGGAAATATCCGGCATGCTTTGATACATGATGGAGAAAACGCTTTCCAGATTGCCCAGCAGTGCGTTTTCCGCCGAGGCTTCCGGCCCGGTAACGCGGTCCGTGGCGGGAATGTACTGTAGCGTGGGGCCGTCTGCCAGCCTCGCGGCAACCAGTTCGGCGGGCGTGGCAACGGGGCGGGACACAAAATCATCCGGGTGTTCATACAGGTAGGCAACGTAATCCGCCATTTCAGACGATGCATTTACGTAATCGTCCAGCGCCTGGCTTACGGTTAGCGCCTTCTCCGTCACAAAACTGCCTGCCGCGTCCAGCGCCTGGGTGACGATGGCTTCGTGGCTGCTGCGGGAAGCGAGATGGCCAAGCTGCTCCGCGCTGGTTAAAACGGTATTGCGCAGAAACCGCATACTCAGCAGCGTTAACGCGCTGCTGAAAACCAAAAAAACGCACAACAACAGCATAAAGGTTCGCATGAGCTTTGTGCGGATCGAGTGTTTCATCTGTTTTTCTCCATTAAAACCCGGCGGTTGAACGGGGCGGTCTCCGAAAGCGGATGCCGGACGGCGCTTATTCGAGGGTCAGGATCTCCGTAAAGCCGGTCATTTTGAACACGTCCATCACGGCATCGCATACGTGGATAACACGCATGTTGCCGCGCTTTGTCATCAGCTTCTGGCAGGCAAGCAACACGCGCAGCCCTGCGGACGAGATATAAACCAGGCCGTTCAGGTCAAAGGTCAGGTTGGTTACGCCGTCAAGCGACGCGTCCAGTTCGGCTTCCAGCTGGGGCGACGTGTTGGCGTCCAGCCTGCCCTCCACCAGAAGCGTCAGGGTTCCGTCAGATGTGGTTTTTGTGATGGTCATGACTGTTCCTCCTGTTGATGGTTGGTTTTTTCGGCAAGCTGGGCGGAGAGCGCCGCCGCGGCGGAATGCGTGCAGCGCCCGCGCAGCGCGCATTGAGCGCAGTCCGGGCAAACGGGCCAATCCTCCCGCTCAAACGGCGTTGCGTTCAAACCGGCAAGGCAGCGGTTAGCAAGCGCCTGCCCGTATGCCGACGCTACGCTGTCTGCCGCTTGCACGGGAGAAGTTCCATCGGCGAGCGCCTGCCAGAACAGGACGAGCGCTTTCAGGTAGCGCCTTGGCCCTTCGTTGGATGCCGGTGTTTCCAAATAAGCGATCATTTCTTCCGCCGCGAGGGCATACCGCCCGGTGGCGCCGAAGAGCAACGGAAAGAAAACGCCTTCCGCAGCGGCCGATACCGCCCTGCCCGCAAGCCAGGCCAACGGATCGCGGGAAATCGGCATCAGCGCCTTACGCGCCGCAAGCACTGCCGAGGCCAGCGCTTCCAGCTCCGTGCCGGACGCGCGAGGCAAGTGAAACACCGTTTCCCGATGACGGCAAAGCCGCTGCCAGAGAACATAGTCTTCTCTCGTCAGCGTGAAATTGAGAAACGCTTCCGAAGCGCCGGGCATGTAAAGCCTGTACGCCGGGAAACCCAGTTGGGAGCAATCCCGCGCGAACAATCTGCCGCCGAACTGGGAGGCCAGATCGATAAAATACCGAAGGGCCCGCGAGTCGTTTTCAAACACCGTCCTGCCAAACCCCGCGAAGGGATAGGAAGGCTCGCCGTCGAACGCGCAATCCAGCCACGCGCCGCTTCCCGTCGAAATGGTGTCGCAGTATTCCGCAAACAACTGCTGTTTGTTATTCGCATCCAGTATGCCGGGCTGCCGGAATCTGTGCTCCGCCGCGCCCGGCGTGCCCTGATAAACCTCGGTCAGGCACCTTTCCAGCGCGATCACCGGCGATGCTGCAGCCCCGAGCCGTATCGTGCGCCTGCCGTCGGGAAGCGTGAGCGCAAGCCCGACGACGGGAAAGGCCTTGCCCAGCGAACAATCGCGAATCGAATATTGTAAACCCAACGCGCGAAGCCGGTGCAGCACTTCCGTACCTTCGAACAGGCTTTCCGGCACTTCCGGCGGGGTCAGCCGGAACTGATACAGCTTTCGGGTTGCGTATCGCTCAAAAATCTCCATCAACCCCTGCATCATGGCCTCGTCCCGCGTATTGCCCGCGCAAAGCCCGGTAGTACCGCACAGATCGCGGATCATCCTTTCCGGCAGCGGTATCTGCGCGCAATCTCCGACGCCTGTAAACGGCACACAGCGAATGAACCCGTCCGGGAAAGCGCTCCGGAGAAAATCCGCCAAAGCTTCCCTGTCCGCCAGCCCCATGCCGAACACGAATGCTTCCGGGCACTCGCGCGCAAACAGGTCTACGGGCATTTCTCCGCTATCTCCGGGTTCGCCGGGGTAACCCGGCAGCAGCTCGCCGCATTCAAGCCGTTCCATAAACTCGCCGTAGGCGCTGGCCAGCGCCCAGCGGGGCGACATGCCTTTGCCGTTTACCGAATAACCCGCGCCCAGAAAAGGCGCGTCGCCCAGCTCCAGCCGACAGCTGCATGCCGCGCCCCGGTAAGCGGGAGTGTGAAACGTCTCTACGGTAAACACATCCAACCCGGCTAGCAGTTCCCGCACCCGCCGAACCGTGGCGTACGGAGGGACGGCTTTATGGCTTACCGGCGCTTGAAACGGCTCTTTCATGTCGCCGCAACCTTGGGACGGTTTTCTTTCATGGTGTCGTACAGCCGCCGCCAGTACCCTTTCTTAAAAAATACACAACTCATGGGGTCGGGCGCCAGATAATGATCCGTCATCACACAGGCCATTGCGCGGCAGCCGCCCAGACAATAGCGCAGGTATTCGCAGTTGCGGCATTCATCGCTGGCTTCGGTAAGGGCGCTGATGGGCGTTCGGACAAAATCAAGGTAGGGGCTTTCCCGCAGCTGCGATGCCAGCCCTGTTTTCAGCACGTTGCCCAAGCTTATGCCCATAACGCCGAACTTGCCGGAAATCTGGCTGCAGGGCGACATTTCGCCGTCGTAGCCGATAAACAATTCGCGCCGGGCATCGTAACAAAGCGGGTTATCCATGTCGCACGTACCCGTGGGGCACCGCACGGGGAGGCAATGGAACTTGCCCGTTGAGGGCGAATAGCGCGAAAAGCTCCAGATATCCACATCCATGTTAAGCCCGGAGCCGACGTACCAGCGCATAAAATCAAGCGCAGCGTCGTAATACTCCTCAAAGGTGAGCGCCGCGCCGCCGGAACGTTCCCGCCACCGGGGCGATTCTCCGGTGCGCATAATACGCAGGTCTTTTACGCCGAGGCCCGCCAGGAATTCGGCAGTCTCGCGCATGGACGACAGGTTGCCGGTATGAACGCACATTTGCGCCAGCACCGAAAACCCTTCCTGCCGCAGCCGGCGAATCGCGTCGGTTGCAACCTGCTCCGCGCCGGGAACACCGCGCATCCAGTCGTGCCAGCCGACGCCGTCGAAGCTGACGCGCATTAGCGGCTTCTGGTTCAGCTCGCGCATCAGGGCGATCAGATCGTCGGTGATCATGCTGCCGTTGGTGGTGATGTTCGCAATTTTCAGCCCGCGCTTTGTGATGGCTTTCAGCAATTCGGGAAAATCGCTGCGCACAAGCGGCTCGCCGCCGGTGAGGCTGATACGGGTGATGCCGCACTTCACGCAATCGTCCAGTATCTGTTCAAGCTGTTCCAGGGTGAACGCGCTGCGGGGCGCGCCGGAATCCTTCGCCATAAAGCAGTGCTTGCAATTGTAATTGCAAAAGCCCGTTACGGC
Organism: Eubacteriales bacterium; assembly: GCA_028692205.1. The sequence goes on along the minus strand of JAQUXV010000130.1, from coordinate 2,745 downwards.
GATGTTGGCGGAGCTGAATTGCGCCACGTCATAGACAGTCAGCCGCTGCCCGATGCCGACGGGAGTTGCCTCCTCAAACGGGGTAACCCAGCCGTTTGCCTCAAACGCCCGCAGGCGCTCGCCGTCCGGCAGCGGCGTTTCTCCGTCGCAGCATTTCAGCAGCCCGAAATCCGATTCGCCAACGGCGATGGCCTCGCCGTCGGATGCGCGCAACAGCGCGCGGGGGAAATCCCGCCAGCTTCGGAGGGAAAGGCCGTCGTTCAATCGCCAGTACAAATGATCTCACCTCCGGAGTATAAAGTTGAAAAATGAATGATTATCGCAACATTTCTCCAACGAATGTATGCAATTCCTGCTAAAATCAAAATTATCTGCTGTTACATCCGGGGTGTTCTATGCGTATAAAGGGCGAATACCTAATTTTACAGGAGGCGATACTATGAGCAAGGCACAGTTTGACGCGTTCTACAAGAAAGTCGGCGAGGACGAGGCACTGAAACAGCAAATGATGGCTCTTCGCGGCGACAGCAAAACCGTGTTCGCCAAAATCTCCGAGATTGCGCAGGCCAAGGGCTACGACGTTGTTCCCGCGGATTTCGACGAGGCGTTCTCCGGCGATGGCCCGCTGGACGATGCCGCGGTCGCGCAGATTGCCGGCGGCTGCTACCATGGCGACCCCAACTGCTCCAAGGTGTGCGGATCGTGCTGCGGCAACTTCCTGGGCACCTATATCGGCAGGCAGTAAACCGTGGCTGCCTTCTTTGCACGCGCAACAAAAGGCTGGAAAGCGGCGCGCCATAACACAAGTGGCGCGCTGTTTAACGTTTGCGACACTCAAACGGGCGTCGATGCGGAGGATGCCCAATACGTGCTGTCCTGCTGCGACGGGCGGCACGATTTTGCAAGCCCTGCGTTTTTGCCGCGCCACCGGGCTGCGCTGGGACAGCTGATGCGTATGGGCGCGGCAATGCGCTGCCCGCGCGGGTTTTCCGGCGATAAACCGGCGATAGAAGGCGCGCTGTGGGCGGTCACGGGCCGTTGCAACATGAAATGCCGCCACTGCTATATGGGCGCGCCGGAGGGGCAGAGCGAACTGTCCTTCGAGGCGATGGAGCGAATTGTGAATGCGTTGTGCGAAGGCGGCGCGACAAGCGTGGAGCTGACCGGCGGCGAGCCGTTTATGCGCGACGACCTTTTTAAGCTGATCGGGCTGTTGGGTGAAAACGGTATCGAGGTAACGGATATCTTCACCAACGCGACGCTGATACGGGATGAAACCATCGCCCGGATCGCGGAGGCGGGCATTAAACCCTGTTTCCACGTAAGCTTCGACGGCGTTGGCGCGCACGACACCATGCGCGGCGTGCCGGGTGCCGAGAAACGGGCGATGCGCGGTATGCGGCGGCTGATCGAGGCTGGACATACCGTTTTTGCCACCACCAGCGTGGAAAGGAATACGCTGCCCTCGCTTCCCGCCACATACGACGCCATGCGCTCGCTGGGCGTACACGCATGGGGGCTGGGCAGGCCGATGTCCGTGGGCTGCGCGAAAAATATGGTTCGTTTGGACGATGCGAGTTTCGCACGCGCCTGTGAGGAGATCCTTCGCCTTTGGCAGAGCGAAGGCAAGCCGTTTACGCTTGGGCTGGAGGCATTTTATTCCGAAACGATTTCGGACGGGGCGCGCCGGGAAACGCCGCCGTTCCACCCTGGGCTGTATGCGTGTGAAAACTGCCGCGTTTACCCGCACATTACGCACAAGGGCGAACTGATGCCCTGTCCCTGTTATGCGGATACCGAATACGGCGGCCGTTTTGGAAACCTGGTGCGGGATGGCTGGATCGCCGCCTGGCAAAACCCGACGCTCAGGCGGGTTATGGACATCACCAAGGCGGAAGTGCTGGCGGTAAACCCCGAATGCGCCGACTGCGAATACCTTGCCGAGTGCCGCACAGGCTGCCGGGTAAGCGCGCTGCTGGCGGGCAACGGCCTTACGGGCCAGGATGAGATTGTTTGCGGGCTGTTCAGAAGCGGCATAAAAACCCGGTTTTCCGCGATGGGAGGCGGCCAACTTGAATGAACGACGGTACTTTATTTTGCGCCGGGACTGGCAGTTAAGAGGTTATCGCAACGGCGTTGCGCTTGCCTATAACTGGCGCACGGGCGAAAAGCACTTTTTTGACGAAACGGAACTGACCGCCGCGCGACTGTGCGACGGCAGCACCGACTTTACTTCGCCGGTTATCCCGGACGAGATAAAACGGATCGCGTTGCGCATGGCCGCCGACGGCATGGTGGAGGAATGCGCGCCGGAAACCCGGCTGCTGCCGGGGCAGGCGTTTCGGCAGGCGAAGAATACGTATATCGACGGTTTGCTCCTGTCGATTACCAACCGTTGCAATTTCCGCTGTCGCCACTGCTTTGTGGAAGCGCCGGAGGGGCGGTACGGGGAGCTTTCCAGAGAGGCGCTGTTTTCCCTGCTGGATCAGTTTGCCGAAGCCAACGTGCCGGAAGTGGCGCTGACGGGGGGCGAGCCGTTTATCCGTCCGGAGCTGCCCGAATTTCTGCGCGGGCTGCGGGACAGGCGCATCAGCTTTACGGAAATCTTCACAAACGCCTCGCTGATTGACGACGCGGCGCTGGACGCGATTGAGGAGGCGGGCTTCCGCCCCTATTTCAAGGTAAGCTTCGATTGTATGGGGAGCCACGATTATATGCGCGGCGTGCCGGGGGCGGAGGAAGCGA
>JAQUXV010000129.1 GCA_028692205.1 Eubacteriales bacterium | reverse complement strand
ATGAGGCGGGAACCGGTCATGTAATCGCCGTACTCGGCCGTATCGGAGATGGAATAGCGCATAAAGCTCATGCCGCCCGCGACCACCAGATCGATGATGAGCTTCATCTCATGCACACACTCGAAGTACGCGTTTTCCGGCTGATAGCCCGCTTCCACCAGCGTGTCGAAGCCCGCTTTCATCAGCGCGGTCACACCGCCGCAAAGCACGGCCTGCTCGCCGAAAAGATCGGTCTCCGTCTCTTCGCGGAAGGTGGTTTCCAGCACGCCCGCGCGCGCGCCGCCGATGCCCTGCGCCCACGCCAGCGCGATGCCCTTGGCATCCCCGTTGGGATCCTGCTGCACGGCGATCAGGCAGGGCACGCCTTTGCCTTCCTGGTACTGGCTGCGAACGGTGTGGCCGGGGCCCTTGGGCGCGATCATGATGACGGCGACATCCTTGGGCACGACGATCTGGCCAAAATGGATGTTAAAGCCGTGGGCGAACGCGAGGGTCTTGCCGGCGGTAAGGTACGGGGCAATATCATTCTTGTACAGGGCGGCCTGCTTCTCGTCGTTAACGAGGATCATAATCACGTCGCAGGCGGCCACGGCATCCTTGGTGAGCATAACGGGCAAACCGGCTTTTCCGGCGGCTTCGGCGGATTTGCTGCCTTCGTAAAGGCCGATCGTTACGTCAAAGCCGCTGTCGCGAAGGTTGAGCGCATGGGCGTGGCCCTGGCTGCCGTAGCCGATCACCGCGATTTTTTTGCCCTGCAGGAATTTGGAATCACAATCCTTTTCGTAATACATCGTTGCCATGGTTTATTCCTCCTCATTTTTGGTAAGCGTGTAGTTACCCCGGCCGATGGCGGTAATACCGGTGCGGCATACCTCCAGGATCCCCAGTGGTTCCAGAAAGTGGATAAACGCGTCCAGTTTGGTTTGTTCCCCCGTAAGCTCCATGGTCATGGTGGCGGGCGTCAGGTCGATCACCTTGGCGCGGAACACCGTAACCGCGTCCAGCACCTGGCTGCGGGTGTCGGGCTCGGCCCGCACCTTAACCAGCAGCAGTTCGCGCGCCACAATGTTGCTCAGGTCCATGGGTTCCACCACCAGAACGTCGTGCAACTTTTCCAGCTGGTGCACGAGCTGGTCGCGTACATAATCGTCCCCCGCTGCCTGTATGGTGATGCGGGACACGTGGGAATCCTGTGTTTCTCCGACGGAGAGACTGTCGATATTGAAGCCGCGCCGCGCAAACAGCCCGGAAATTCGGGTGAGGACGCCGGACTCGTTATTGACCAGCATCGACAGGATCAGCCTTGCGGATTCCATGCTCTTACCCCCTTAAAATCATGTCTTTGATCGTTCCGTTGGGCGGAATCATGGGCAGCACCATCTCGTCGCGGTCGATGCGCACATCCACCACCACCGGGCCGGGCAGGGCGAAAGCCTTGTCCAGCAACGCGTCGAGCCTATCCTTGCTTTCCAGCCGCAGCCCTTTGGCGCCGAACGCCTGCGCCAACAAACAGTAATCAGTCGCGCGGTTCAGCGTGGTGCTGGCGTACCGATGGTCGAAAAACATCGTCTGCCACTGGCGCACCATGCCCAACACACAGTTGTTCAGCACCAGCACGATCAGCGGCAGGCGGTTTTCCACCGCCGTGGCAAGCTCGTTCATGTTCATGTGGAAGCTGCCGTCGCTGGTGACGAGCACGGTCTTTTTAAGCCCCGTGCCGACACACGCGCCGATGGCCGCGCCCATGCCGAAACCCATGGTGCCGAGGCCGCCGGAGGTGATGAAGGTGCGGGGCTTGCCGAAACTGTAATACTGTGCCACCCACATCTGGTGCTGGCCCACGTCGGTCGCCACAGGGCTGTCCGCGGGCAGGCGCTTGTTTACGGCGCGCAGCACCATCTCGGGGTTGAGTACGTTTTCATTCATGGTCAGGTGGTTGTCGGGCGCGCTTTTCAGGGCCTGCACTTCCGTAAGCCACTCGGGGTTGGCGTGCGGGAGGCCCGCGGCGTTGAGCGCGATCAGCGCTTCTTTCACATCCGCCACCAGCGCCACGTAGGCGGGGATGTTCTTGCTGATCTCGGCAGGGTCGATGTCGATATGGAGCACCTTGTGGTTTTTGGAGAACTCCTGCTTGTTGCCCGTGGCGCGATCCGAGAAACGCGTGCCCACCGCGATGATGAGGTCGGCGCGGTCCAGCGACTTGATGGCGGCGTAACGCCCGTGCATGCCCGTCATGCCGAGGAAGAGCGGATGGTCGTTGGGCACGGCGGAAAGCCCCATCATGCTGGCGCCGATGGGCGCGCCGATCGTCTCGGCGAGCTTGAGCAGTTCCTCGCCCGCGCCCGCGGCAATCACGCCACCGCCCGCGTAGAGGATGGGGCGCTCAGCCCCGGCGATCAACTCCACGGCGCGTTTCACCGCTTCGGGGTCTGGCGCTTTGGCTTTCACGCCGCACGGTTTCCCCGCGGGCGTAAACTCGCACGTCGCCACCTGCACATCCTTGGGAATGTCCACCAACACCGGGCCGGGGCGGCCGGACGCTGCGATGCAGAAAGCCTCGCGCAGGGTATCGGCCAGTTTGCGAACATCCTTCACCATATAGTTGTGCTTGGTGATCGGCATGGTGACCCCTGTGATATCCACTTCCTGAAAGCTGTCGCGGCCGATCAGCGGGCAGGCCACGTTGCCGGTGATGGCGACCATCGGCGTGGAATCCAGATAGGCGGTGGCAATGCCGGTAACCAGGTTGGTCGCGCCCGGGCCGGAGGTAGCCAGCACCACGCCGGTCTTGCCGGTGGCGCGGGCATAGCCGTCCGCGGCGTGCGCGGCTCCCTGCTCGTGGCAGGTAAGCACATGCTTAAGCCACCCCGACGCCTTGTAAATCTCGTCGTAGATATTCAGCACCGCGCCGCCCGGATAGCCAAAGATCGTGTTTACCTCATTCTCCTTAAAAATCTCCATCAGAATCTGCGCGCCGGTAAGCTTCATCGTCTCGCTCCTCCCGATAAAAAAATCCCCCCGAACCGTATGCCACGGTTCGGGGGGTATGAGCATGCTTTGTGAGGCTATGCTTTCACCAATCTCCCAACCCTAGGTATACGCAAAACAACGTTGCCGACCAGTACAAGTACCTGTACTAGGACGACAACGCTAATAATAATAATGCTTAGGGCCAGGCTAAAATGGTTCATACAAGGCTCCTTTTCGGTGATTGGGAATACGTTATCACAGGAAAGCGCATGCTGTCAAGCTTTTTTTGACATTTTTCCGGCTCAGGGGTAGAAGCCTGCCCGGCCTCTCTTACTTCAGGCCTTTTACTACAACGGTTTTTCGTCATCCGGCTTTTTCAAAAAAGCCGTCGTTCCTTCGTCGTAAATCCGCACGGGCATTACAACCACCTGCGGCGGCAGATCGTTTTGCTCGATCCGGTTCAGCAATATCCGAACCGCCTCTTCCGCCACGCCCGGGCTGTCGGCCGTCACACTGGTTAACGGCGGCAGGTAGGTATGCCCCCGGCGAATATGGTCAAAGCTGATCAGGGAAACGTCTTCCGGCACCGAAATCCCATGCGAATGCAGATCGTTCATGCAATAATAAGCAAGCTCGTCGTTGTAGGCAACAATCGCCGTATACCGATAGGGCTTCAGCAGCTGATAGATATAATCCGGCTGGGGTTTTTGAAAATCCGGCTGCCACGGAATCACCCGCAGGTTGTTTTCCGTAAGACCGGCCCGTTTCATCGCGGTCATTAGCCCCGCCTGACGGTCGGACTGCGAGCTGTTTACAAAGGGACCCGCAAGATACGCTATGTTCTTATGCCCCCGCTGCAGCAGGTGCTCGCCTACCAGTCGCCCGCCCATCACGTCGTCACAACGGGCCGTATCCGCCGTAACGCCTTTAATCCAGCGGTCGAGCAGCACAAAGGGCACGCCGCTGTTGCGCATATATTCAATATGCTCCACCTTGTTGTGCGGAAAAAACAGAATGCCGTCCACCGACTGGGAAATCGCGATATGGATCATCTTCTGGGCCAGCTCGTCATTCACCTGCGTACACAGGATCATGATGTTGTAATTCTTCTGGCGAAGCAACGCGTCAATCTCGCCCAACAGGTTGGAATAGTAGGGGTTGTTGATATCGTTTACGATCACCGCGATCGTTTTGCTTGTGCCGGAGCGCAGCGTAGACGCCAGAGAATTGCGGATGTAGCCCATCTGCGCCGCTTTTTTCGCGATCGTATTGCGCGTCTCTTCCGGCAATCGGGTATCGTTTCGAAGGGCGCGCGACACCGTATTGGCGGAGTATCCGCAGGCAGCCGCCAGGTCTTTCAGGGTTACACGGTTTGAATTCATCATGGTATCTCCAATGTTTTCTTGATGAATGCAGAGTAGCATATTTATAGGTATCTTTGCAAGAGATTAACGATAATTCTGAAAAGCTGTTGACAAACAAAATGGAATACGATATGATGAAAACAACTTAGGGTTAACGTTAACCTAATTACATATCTTCAAGGAGGAATTTGTCGTGAAAAAGGCACTTGCTCTGGTTCTGGCTCTCACCATGCTGCTGATGGGGAGCGTCGCTTTCGCTGAAAGCGACGACACGGTTCACCTGACGCTGTGGACATTCCAGGAGCTGCACCTGCAGTTCTATCAGGAAATGCTCAAAGAGTACAATGCGCAAACGACCGGCCCGAAGCTGGACATCGACATGCAGTGCTATCCTTACGAGGACATGCACAACAAGCTGACGATCGCCCTGCAAACCGGCGAAGGCGCGCCCGATATCTCCGATATCGAAATCAACATGTTCGCCAACTACCTGAAGGGCGATATTCAACTGGCCGATATGAACGACTATGTTGAACCGCTGAAAGACAAGCTGGTCATGCAGCGTCTGGACAACTATGCCCGCGACGGCAAATACTACGGCATCGACCATCACATCGGCGCCTGCGTGGTATTCTACAACACGGAAATCCTTGAGGCCGCCGGAATCAACTACCAGGACATCAAAACGTGGGACGACTTCGCCGCGGCCGGCAAAACCGTTCTTGAAAAGACCGGCAAGCCCATGACCACTTGGGAAGTCAAGGATACCTGGAGCATCTATCCGCTCGTAAGCCAGCACGGCGGCGATTGGCTGGATGCGGACAACAACGTGCATATGGACGATCAGGTCGTCATCGATACGCTGCAGTTTATGAGTGATATGCTGGACGCGGGCACCGCGGTCGCGGCCCCCGGCGGCGGACATCATGAGGAAGAGTACTACGGCTGGATGAACGCCGGCAACTGCGCTTCCGTCATTATGCCTTTCTGGTACACCGCCCGTTTCACCAACTATATGCCCGATCTGGCCGGCAAGATCAAGGTTGCCCCGATGCCCACCTGGTCCGACGGCGGCTACAAGACCGCGCAAATGGGCGGCACCGGCACCGCGGTTATCAAGACGAGCGAAAACGTCGATCTGGCTAAAGATTTCCTTGCCTATGCGACGCTGAGCTACGAAGGCAACCTGCAGGAGTGGTATATCCTTGGCTTTGATCCCATCCGCACGGATGTCTACGGCACGGAAGACCTCGCAAAGCCCAACCAATTCTTCGATTACTTCGGCGATGATATCTTCGACGTGGTTTCCTCCATGCTCGACAGCGTCGCCCCCACCTGCCTGACGGATCTCTACCCCACCGCGGCGGACATCGTCAAGTCCGAGATGGCTTACGATCTGGTTGTCAACCGGATGGCCCCCGCGGAAATCGCCAAGACCTGCGCCGACGAGCTGCGCGAAGCGGCTGCCGAGTAACCGTATCTCCTTCTAGTCTGCGCCGGAGGAGTTTCCCCTCCGGCGCAGATGTCGAATCCGGGCCTTTCCTGTTGCGCGGGAGGCGTTATTGCCCCCGCCGTAAATACCCAGCCGAAACCCTGATCCTGTTTGAAGGAGGATACCGTTTTGGACAAGCGCACGCGCAGGCTTACAGGCCTCAACGACCCGCGAATCGTGCCCTATGTGTTGGTTGCACCCTTCGTGATCTACTTTCTGGCGATCTATCTGTACCCGACCATTGAATCTGTTATTATGAGCTTCCAGAGGATCGACGGCCCGGACAACGCCACCTTTATCGGACTGAGCAATTATCGGAAGCTGTTTTCCAAAAACTACATCATGGCGCTTCAAACGACCGGCAATTACACCCTGTGGGATCTTCTCATCCTGATTCCCGTGCCGTTGTTATTTGCGGCAATTCTGAACAGTAAGTTCGCGATTTGGCCGAATTTTTTCAAATCGCTTTATTTTATCCCGGCGCTCACTTCCATCATCGTCGCGGGTATTGTTTTCCGGCTGGCGTTCGGCAGCCTGGATACGTCGCTGGCCAACCGCGTCTGCATCGCCATCGGCCTGCCCGGCATCGATTGGCTTAACCACTCCGGCAGCGGCAACTTCGTGCTGATTTTGATGACGCTGTGGCGATGGATGGGCGTCAATATCATTTATTTCTACTCCGCTATCCGCGCCATACCGCAGGAGCTTTACGAAGCGGCCCGCATCGACGGCGCAAGCGAAATCAAATCCTTCTGGAACATCACGCTGCCCGGCATCCGGCCCGTGATGATCTACGTGGTCACCATCACGGTGCTGGGTGGTTTTTCCATGTTTACCGAAAGCGTCGCGCTGTGGGAGCAGAGCAACCCCGGCGGCGTTGGCCGCACCATCGTCGGATACATGTACATGATGGGCTTCTATAAAAACAATATGGGGCTCGCCTCGGCGGTCGGCATTACCCTGCTACTGCTTGTTTCCGCGGTCAATCTGCTGCAGCTGACCCTGATGGGCTTCTTTCGACAGGAGGGGAAAGCATGCAAAAAAAAGTGAAAGCTTTCAGCCCCGCCAAAACGTTTTACCGGATTCTCTTTGCGCTGATGCTGATCTCCGCGGGCCTGTTGCTGATGCTGCCGTTCTACTTTATGTTCCTGTCCTCGCTTAAACCCGGCACGGAAATTCTCCGGCTTGGCTTGAGTTTCAAATACGATCCGGGTGTCTCCTCCTTATCCAACTACCTGTCGCTGAACACCTACCGGGACGGCATCTACTGGAAATGGTACCAGAGCAGCCTGATCATTATGATATTGCAAACGTCGGTCGGCTTGTTCTTCTCTTCCATCGTCGGGTATGCGTTGGCCATGTACCGTTTCCGCGGTCGGCAGGTGCTGGACGTGCTGGT
>JAQUXV010000128.1 GCA_028692205.1 Eubacteriales bacterium | reverse complement strand
CCCAAAGCCCGTTCAGGTAGGCGATGCCCAGCGCCCGGTCGTACAGGCCATAACCCGGTCGACCCTTCTCGTTCCAGATCATGCGGCCATGGTCCGGGCGGACATAGGTATCGGGGCAGGTATCATGTACAGCCTTCATCACTTCGTACATATCCAGATCTCCATCCGAGGACAGGTGGCTGGCCTCGCGGAAATGCCGATAGCCCAGGAATTTTACATTACGGGCGTGTACGCAGCCGATGCGCCCCAGCTCCCCAAAGTGCCGCAGTATCGCGGGAACGTCGTTCTCCGGGTTGCTGCCCAGCGAACCGGTGCAAAGGCAGATCGCGTTTCTGGGCGAATCGTGCAGGGCGACGATCCGGTCAAAATCCGACTGGCTGTGGGCAATGCGCGGCAGGCCGAAAATGGGCCATGCGGGATCGTCCGGGTGAACGGCCATTGTAACCCCAACTTCTTCGCAAACCGGGATAATCGCGTCCAGAAAATACTTGTAGTTGGCGCGAAGGTCCTCCTCGCTGATGGCTGCGTAACGCTTCAGGGTGTTTTCCAGCTCAGCCAGGCGAGCGGGCTCCCAGCCGGGGAGGGTAAAGCCGTTGCTGTCCTCCGCCGTGCGTTTCACGATCGCCAGCGGCGTCATGCCTTCCAGTTCTTTTTCGTCAAAGTAGAGGCTGTTGCTGCCATCCTCCGGAATGGGGTGCGCCAGATCGGTCCGAAGCCAGTCGAACACAGGCATGAAATTGTATACGATCACCTTTACGCCGTATTTTGCCAGATTGCGGATACAGATTTTATAGTTTTCAATATAGCGGTCGCGGGTGGGCAGCCCCATCTTGATATCCTCGTGAATGTTGACGCTTTCGATCACTTCGCATTCCAGCCCGACAGCGCGGATCTCCTCCACATAGGCGCGGATTTCTTCCTCCGTCCACACTTCGCCCGCCGCCTTGTAATCCAGCACGCCCATCACGCCGGAGCAGCCCGGAATCTGTTTGATCTGTTGAAGCGTTACAGCGTCGCTTTTCGCGCCGAACCACCGGAAAGTCATTTTCATGGGGAATTCTCCTTCCTGTCGCGCGGTTGCGCCGCGGACACGGCCGTTTTGTGGCTTCATCATAACACGGCGGCATCGCATCGTCAACTAGTATACTAGGATTGTTATATTCTTGTAGTCCGCTCCTCCCATTGATTTCGGCCTCGCTTGTCCCTATGCGGCAATGCTGGTATACTGTGCTTGTTGCCGTATCCATACGGAGCGCTATAACCATGCTCCGCCGAGGCAGCTAGATGGGCTCTATAAACCCCCAAACCCACAGGAGGCACTATGACGCTGAAAGATCACATTCTCGCCGCGCTGGAGGCCAACCGGCAGTCCGCGTTATCCGGGCAGGCGCTGGCGGAGCAGTTTGCCGTATCCCGAAACGCGGTGTGGAAAGCCGTAAACGCCCTGAAAGCGGAAGGATACGATATTGAATCCACTCAGAACAAGGGGTACCGGCTCGCACCCGACTGCGACCGGTTTTCCGAGGCGGTTATCCGCGCCAACCTGAACGGTTCCGCCCTGCCCATCGCGGTTTTTGATACGGTGGATTCCACCAGCAACGAGGTAAAGCGAAGGCTGGCCGCCGGAGAACGGGGGCCGTTTCTGGTGGTGGCCGAGCAGCAAAGCGCGGGCCGCGGGCGGTTGGGGCGTTCCTTCTTCTCCCCTGTGGGCGCGGGGCTTTACATGACCATCGCGCTCGCGCCCGGCATGGCGGTGGAAGGCGCGCTGGGCGTAACCGCTTACGCCGCCGTTTGCGTATCGGACGCCATTGAGCGCGTAACCGGCCGGAAAACGCAGATCAAGTGGGTAAACGATCTGTTTTTAGACGGCAAAAAAATCTGCGGCATTCTCACCGAAGCCGTAACGGATTTTGAAAGTGGGACTCTGGAAGCGTTGGCGGTGGGTATCGGCATCAACCTTCGCCCCTCCGCCGTACCGGAAGACCTGCGGGATATCGTCGGCTCGCTGAACTGCGATGAGCCGGTGAAAAACCGCCTTACCGCCGCCATCGCCGAAGGAATGATGAACTATTCGCCGGAAGATACCGGCTATTACGCCGAATACCGCCGCCGCTCCTGGACGATTGGCAAGCGCGTGCGCTGCGCACAGGGCGAGCAGCATTTCATCGGCAGAGCCGTCGCCATCGACGATCACGGCGCGCTGATCGTGGAAGCGGAGGACGGGCAGACGCACGTGCTGCGCAGCGGGGAAGCCAAAATTATCCCCGGAGAGTAGAAGCGCCCATAAATGCATTGTTAAAACCCGCCGTCGAAAAGCGATTAGCATTTTCAACGGCGGGTTTTTGATTTTAATTGATCCGAAAATGAGGATGAAAGGATGTTCTTAACTGCGAAACGGCTTTTCGATCCGCTTTCAAACCGCTTAGAATGGCCGCAGCGCGCGAATCACAGCCATCACGAGCGAAAATTCACCGTCAAATGCGGGATGGAACCGGCCTATTCCCGATTACCATGCCGGATAAAACATACTCCTGTCAACGGCCTTCCCGGTCAGGGCACGCAGGAACGCGAGCATATACACCCTACAAAAGCATTCGGTTTACCAGCCTCCGCACGTACCGTGTTGAACGGCTATTCGTCCTCTTTCAGCAACGCCTTCACGCGCAGGCTTGCCGCGTACACGCCGTTCTTTCGCTCCCCCGCCGCAAGCAGTTCTTCCATGCTCTGCCGGAGGGTAAGCCCCCTCGCCACCCCGTCGAACAGACGGGCTTCCAGCGAAAGTTCGCACACCGGCTGCGGCGGAGCAATCTCATCCTGCCATTGCAGCACGAGACAATACTCGCCCTTCTCTGCCTTGGGGTTGGCTTTCAGCGTCTCAAGCACCTCCGCCACGGAGCCGCGCACGGTCGTTTCAAACTTTTTGGTCAGGTCGCAGCTTGCGCTTACGCGGGTGTTCGGCAGCGTTTCCCGCACCGTTTCCAGCAGGTCGATCACGCGGTGCGGCGACTCGTGCAGCACCGCAATTTTGGATTTTGCCGCCATATCCAGCAACTTTTCCGCAAGTTCCTTCTTCTTTCTGGGCAGGAACCCGTAAAACGTAAACTCCTCAATCGGCAGCCCGCTCACGCTCAGCGCCGCGGCCATGGCGGTCGGCCCCGCAATCGCCAGCACAGGGATACCGTTGGCCACCGCTTCCGCCGTAAGGATGCTACCCGGATCGCTGATGCAGGGGGTGCCCGCGTCGGTGGTCAGCGCGACGTCGATACCCTCGTCCAGCATCCGCTGCACAATCTGCACAGCTTTGGTGCGCTCGTTGTGCTCATGGCAGCTGGTCAGCGGCGTATGAATTTCAAAAGCCGCAAGCAGCTTCTGCGTTACCCGCGTATCCTCCGCCGCAATCAGGGCGACGGTCTTCAGCGTTTCCACCGCCCGGAGCGAAAAATCGCTCAGGTTTCCGATGGGCGTGGCAACCACGTATAGCGTCGGCATGGCGTTTCTTCCCCTTTGCATAGCCTTCGTGCAGGCGCCGTATCAAGCCCTTGCGCCTGCACGAACACAGGCGCTTGGTATCCCCTGGTTCTTAAAACGGCAGTTGAATTTCATCTGACTTTTTTCTGAACCGTCCGTATCCCGTTCCGATGCGTGGATTTAATACGCGCCGACCCGGCTGTCGGTTCTCCGCTCGAATACCCGCAGCTTCGCGCTTCGGGCGCGCGGGTTCTCCTCCGTTTCCTCTTTCGAGGGCGGTATCGCGCCTCCGCCCAGTGCCTTGCCCAGCGATTTTTTACCACAGGTGCAAATGGGCGCTTTGGGCGGGCAGGTACACGGATTTTGCAGTCGCCGGAACGTGTTCTTGACAATCCGATCCTCCAGCGAATGGAAGGTAATCACAGCCAGCCGCCCGTCGGGGGCCAGCAAATCCACCAGATCGCATAGCGCGGTCTCTAGCGGGGCCAGTTCGTCGTTCACGGCGATGCGCACCGCCTGAAAGGTACGGCGCGCGGGGTGCCCCTCGTCCTTCCGGCGCACAGCTTTGGGAATGGCCGCGTCCACCACCGCCACCAAATCAAGCGTTGTCAGAATGGGCTTTTGCGCGCGTTTTTCTGCAAATACCTGCGCAATGCGCGCCGCCCATTTTTCCTCGCCGTAGTCCGTCAGCACGCGGCGCAGCTCCTCCGGCGATACCTGCGCCAGATACTCCGCCGCGGTTTCCCCCTGCGAGGCATCCATGCGCATGTCCAGCGGCGCGTCTTCATGGTAGCTGAAACCCCGGCTCGCGTTATCCAGCTGATAGCTGCTCACGCCCAAGTCGATCAGCGCGCCGTTCAGCGGCGGCGCGCCCACTTCGGCCAGCAACGCCTTCGCTTCGTGAAAGTTCCCGTGCAGCGCATGGAAGCCCGCAAAACCCTTCAGCCGTTCGGTCGCCGCCGCGATGGCCTCCGGATCCCGGTCGATGCCGTAAAGCGTCGCGTCGCCGCCCGCCGCCATCAGGATGCCCTCACTATGGCCGCCGCCGCCCAGCGTGCCGTCCAGGTACACGCCGCCGGCAAACGGGCGCAGCCAGGTAATCACCTCGTTAAAAAGCACAGGCTTGTGATAAAACGGCATGGCTTCGCTCCATTTCCTGATCGGTGTGCAAGTATTTCAAAGCTCCGAAGAATCGGCTGTGCGCAGGCGTCTGCGCAGCCGGGTCTGCCTGCCGCGCCTTTTCCATTGGGAAAAAGATGCGGCAGGCAACTAATTAAACGTGTCTTTGGTATGGCGGGCTGTTATTGCTGTTTCAGCTCGGCAACGCGCTGCGCCAGCGACTGCAGCATACCCTTGTTGGTTTCCAGCTTTTCGCGTTCCTGTTCCACCAGCGCCGCGGGCGCCTTGCCGGTAAAGCCGGGGTTAGAAAGCCTTGCTTCGGCGCGCGCAATCTCGCTTTCCAGCTTTTCGCATTCCTTGGCAAGCCTGGCGATTTCCTTGTCGATATCCACCAGCTCGCCCAGCGGGATACGAATTTCCGCCGGCGCGCACACGGCGCCGACCGTCTTTTCCGCGCTTGGCGTGCCCTTGGGCATCACCGTCACGGCGTTCGCGCTCGCAAGCCGCGTTAAATACGGCTCGGCAATGGCGATGGTATCTTCCCAGCCGGACTCCGGCAGCAGGGTCACATGCGTGCGCTTGCCGTGCGGCACTTTCATTTCCGCGCGCAGGTTGCGAATGCTGCGGATGATCTCCATCAGCCCTTCCATGCGGCGCTCCTCATTGTCAAACAGCCAGCCTTCGTTCACTTCCGGCCACTTGGCGAGGATCAGCATGCCTTCGGCGTCGGGCAGATGCTGGTACACTTCCTCGGTCAGGAACGGCATAAAGGGGTGCAGCAGCTTCAGCAGACTTTCCAGCACCGTGTAGAGCACCGCGCGCACGTTCTTCTTCTGCGCCTCGTCCTCGCCCGTCAGGCGGCCTTTGGCCAGCTCGATGTACCAGTCGCAGAACTCGCTCCATGTGAAATCGTAGATTTTATTGGCGGAGAGGCCAAAATCTCCGTCCTCCATGTGGGCGCTGATCTCTGCGATCGCCTTTTGCAGCCGGGACAGTATCCACTGGTCCGGCAGGGTGAGCGCGCTTTCGTCGATCGTTTCACGAGTGTCCATATTCATCAGCACGAATCGGCTGGCGTTCCACACCTTGTTGGCGAAATTGCGGGCGGCCTCCACCTTTTCGGTGGAATAACGGGTGTCGTTGCCGGGGCTGATGCCCATCGCCAGCGAGAAGCGCAGCGCGTCCGCGCCGTAGGTGTCGATCACTTCCAGTGGGTCAACGCCGTTGCCCAGGCTCTTGGACATCTTTCGGCCCTGCGCGTCGCGCACGAGACCGTGGATAAGCACCGTGTCAAACGGCGTCTGCCCCATCTGCTCGATGCCGCTGAAGATCATTCGCGCCACCCAGAAGAAAATGATATCGTAGCCCGTCACCAGCATATTGGTGGGGTAAAAGTATTTCAGGTCGTCGGTTTCGTGCGGCCAGCCCAGGGTGCTGAACGGCCACAGCGCCGAGGAGAACCACGTGTCCAGCACATCCTCATCCTGATGCAGGCGCTTGCTTCCGCATTTGGGGCAGCTTTCCGGCGCGTTTTTCGCCACGATGGTTTCGCCGCAGTCGTCACAGTACCACGCGGGAATGCGATGGCCCCACCACAGTTGGCGGCTGATGCACCAGTCGCGGATGTTCTCCATCCAGTTAAAGTAGATTTTCGCAAAACGGTCGGGAATAAACTTCGTTTCCCCGTTTTTCACCACATCGATGGCGGGGCGGGCCAGCGGCTCCATCTTCACGAACCACTGCAGGCTGGTCACCGGGTCCACGGTGGTGTGGCAGCGGTAGCAGGTGCCCACGTTATGGGTATAATCCTCCACCTTCACCAGATAGCCCTGTTCTTCCAGCTCCTTCACGATCAGCTTGCGGCATTCGTATTCATGGATTCCCTTGTACTTCCCGGCATTCTCGTTCATGGTGCCGTCGTCGCTGGTCACGCGGATAATGGGCAGGTCGTGCCGCATGGCGACTTCAAAGTCGTTGGGGTCGTGCGCCGGGGTGATCTTCACCGCGCCGGTGCCGAACTCCTTATCCACATACTCGTCCGCCACCACGGGAATCGCCTTGTTCACAATCGGCAGGATCACCATTTTGCCCACAAAATTTTTATAGCGCTCGTCCTCGGGGTTCACGGCCACGGCGGTGTCGCCGAGCATCGTTTCGGGGCGGGTAGTGGCCACCGTCACGCCTTCGCCGCCGTCCACGCCCGGGTAATGCACATGCCACAGGTGGCTCTGCTGCTCCTCGTACTCCACTTCCGCGTCGGAAAGCGCGGTCTTGCACACGGGGCACCAGTTGATGATGCGGTTGCCGCGGTAAATAAGCCCCTTCTCGTAGAGGTTCACAAACACTTCGCGCACAGCTTCGTTGCAGCCATCGTCCATGGTAAAGCGCTCACGTTCCCAATCGCAGCTCGCGCCCAGACGGCGCTGCTGGCGGTTGATGCGTCCGCCGTATTCTTCTTTCCATTTCCACGCGCGCTTCAAAAATTCCTCGCGGCCCAACTGCTCCTTGGTAAGCCCTTCCTTGCGCATCTGCTCCACGATCTTCACTTCCGTGGCGATAGAGGCGTGGTCGGTGCCCGGCAGCCACAGCGTGGGGTCGCCCTTCATGCGGTGGTAGCGGATGGGCGCGTCCTGCAAAAGGCAGTCCATCGCGTGGCCCATGTGCAGCTGGCCGG
>JAQUXV010000127.1 GCA_028692205.1 Eubacteriales bacterium | reverse complement strand
CGATCGGCAAGAAATCCGGGCTTTTGCAGGCGGTGGAAGTTTTGAAGGGTATTCCAGAAATTTCCGTCGTGAAGCTGACGCATTCCGACGTTGTCCGCCACGATTTGGTGCAGACCGTCGTACGGGCTTATGAGAACTATGAAAGGGCACAAGCGGGGAGGAACGAACCATGACGCCGAAAAAACACGCTGCTTCCACACGCGTGAAAAGGGGCTTCGGTTCACTGGAAACGTTTCTGAAAAAACTGCACACCGTGCAGGCAAAATGCTGGTATGTGCTGCTTGCGGGAACGCTGGTTATGGTTGTGCTTTTCGGCCTTGCCATTACGCCGGAGCGGTATAATCTGCAAGTTGGCGATATTGCCTATACAACCATTACAGCCTCCAAGGACGTTGTGGACGAAATCGCCACCGAGCGTAACCGCGACGAGGCGGCAAGCCAGGTCGAACCCACCTACCTGTATAAAGAAGGCGTTACCACAGAGGTTCTGCAAAACCTGACCTCTGTTTTAACACAGGCCAACACCGTACAGCAGTACGGCCAAAAAACTCTGGAGCAGCATGCTCCGGGCGATACCGTCGCGCAGAAGGCCTATACCTTTACCGACGCGGAATATGAGTATGCCAAATCTCTCTTTACGCTGGTTTCGCTGGCGAATTATCAGATCAATACTCTGATGAGAGCCTCCGACCAGAACATGATCGACCTGAACGACAATATGGCGACCGCCGTCGAAAACATCATGAACACCACCATCCGTGAGGGATATCTGAATGAGACGATTCAGTATCTTCAGCAGATTATCGGCTATAAGACCGACATCAATCTTTTACAGAATGTCGTTACCCCGATTTTGCGCAAGGTTGTGCAGCCGAACATGGTGATCGATCAGGAAGCGACCGAGAAACTGCAGCAGCAGGCGCGGGACGCGGTGGACCCGGTGATTTATAAACAGGGTCAGAACATTGTCGTCGCCCGCGAGCGCGTAACCGCCAACGAGCTAGAAATGCTTCGCAGTCTGGGCCTGCTGGACGAGGCGGGCTTCGACCTGACGATGTATGTCGGCGGTGCGCTGCTGGTAATGTTTGCCATGATCACCTATATTACCATCCTACTTCTGTTCGGCGTAAAGTATCTTCGGGACCCGAAAAAGCTTGCGATACAGATGATCATTTTGAATGTTACGCTTGGCATCTGTATCGGCGCGAAGCTGATTGATGTTTACCTGCCGCCGGTGCTACTGGGCACCATGATGATGACAGGGCTATTGGGCGTTGCCTGCGGCGCCGCTTCCGCGGTTACGCTTGCCATTGTGGTCAGTTCGCTGATTGCGGGCGGCAACGGCACCTACGGCACCGAGATGGTTAATTCACTGATGACCTCCTTCATCAGCGGTTATCTTGCGATTGTAATCATCCGGCACAAGCCCTATCGCCAGCAGGTACTGCTGGCAGGCATGGTTACGGCCATCGTTAATATCGGCATCATGCTTACCATCGGCTTTATGACCAACACCTCAGTACAGGACGTGTTTACCAATTCGCTGTGGAGCGCCGCGGGAGCGATGGCGGCGTCCCTGCTCTGTGTCGGGTTGGATCCGATTCTAGAATCGTTGTTCCACCTTGCCACGCAGAGTAAGCTGCTGGAGCTCAGCAACCCCAACCATCCGCTGCTTCGCAGATTGCTCATGGAAGCGCCCGGCACCTATCACCACAGTATTATTGTGGCGAATCTGGCCGAGGCGGCCGCCGAAGCCATCGGGGCGAACCCCCTGCTGGCCCGTGCCGGTTCGTACTTCCACGATATCGGCAAGCTGAAGCGCCCCCTGTATTTTAAGGAGAACCAAATCGGCGAAAATCCGCACGAGCATACCAACCCGTATGTTTCCGCCGCCATTTTGACCGCGCACACCCGGGACGGGCTGATGATGGCGCAGCAAAACCATTTACCGCAGGAGATTCAGGACATTATTATCGAACATCACGGCGATACGCCGGTCATGTATTTTTACCATAAAGCGCTTCAGCAGGCCAACGGCCAGCCGGTCGATATCAACGATTTTCGATATGACGGCCGCAGACCTCACATGAAAGAAAGCGCCATTATCATGTTGGCCGATACGGTGGAAGCCGCCGTGCGTTCCATGCCGGATCCCACCCCCAAAGCGATCGAGGCGTTCATTGAGCGGCTGGTGCGTGGCAAACTGGAAGACGGGCAATTAAGCCGCGCTCCCGTCACGCTTTCCGATATTGACAGGATTTGCGAAGCTTTCTCCACCGTCCTGAACGGCGTATTCCACGAGAGGATTGAGTATCCCGCCATTTCGATGGAACAGATGATGAAGCAAAACTACTCTTTACCGCCCGCCAAACCGGGGGAAAGCCCGGTTGAATCGATGGAACTGGTGAAGAAACCGGAGATTGACCCGCAGGATGCGGAGCATGCGGCGGCGGAGGCTGTGAAAGCAGCCGGGGTTGTTGAGCAGAAGCCGGAGGCAAAGCCAAAAACAGAGTCGGTTCCCAAAGAAACCAGTGTTTCCGCGGACACTGCGGAAAATTCGAACGCTGTCGCAGAAGTACCTGCGGAAACTCATTCCACCCCTGATACGAACGAGGCGTTGGAAGACCATGAAGCTTGAGTTTGAATTGGAACCCGGTTTAACGCTGCCGAAAGGCTGGAGCCACGCGGCGCCGTTTACGCTTGTCGCCGATTGCTGTGCCGTTACCGAGGCGCTGCCCGTTCCCTGCGCTGTTCATCTGCTGATTACGGATGACGAGCGTATTCGCGCCGTTAACCGCGAGCATCGGGGAATTGATTCTGCAACGGATGTACTTTCCTTTCCCACCGTTCCGTATGGCGACGGGCAAACCGCCCGGCATGCCGTGCGGGCGCTGAAACGGGAATTTGACGCGGAACTGAACGCCTGCTTTCTGGGCGATATTTTGATCTCATGGGAACATGCCGCCGCGCAGGCAAAAGAATACGGCCACAGTTTGCAGCGCGAGCTGTGTTATCTGCTTACGCATGGCATCTTTCACCTGTGCGGCTACGACCATATGCAGCCTGCGGAACAAAAGGAGATGCGAACCATGGAAGAAAAATCCTTGCAGCTTGCGGGCGTCACAAGAGAGGAAAACAGCAGTACTCTCCCAACCGACGAAGAGCTGCTCGCGCTTGCGCGGGAAGCGATGCAGCGTTCCTACAGCCCCTACAGCCATTATAAAGTCGGCGCGTGCCTGCTGAGCGCGGATGGACGCCTCTTTGAAGGCTGCAACATTGAAAACGCTTCCTTCGGCCTTACGAACTGCGCCGAACGAACGGCTATTTTTAAGGCCGTCAGCGAAGGCGTGAAAGAGTTTGCCGCTATCGCAATCGCATCGGAGTCGTCCGCGCCCTGGCCCTGCGGAGCATGCAGGCAGGTGCTGAACGAATTTGCGCCCGATATCCGTGTGCTGGTTACCTGGGAGAAGGGGCAATCCGCTCAGGCAACACTGCGGGATCTGCTCCCCCACGGCTTTGGCCCTTCCGAACTGGAGAATCGCTGAATCGCTTCCCATAGGCCGGTGCTCTGTCTTCCCTCCCCTGTTTTGGCTTTTTTAGCTTCCTTCAGTGTTACGATCCCAACCAGAAGGTAAGTCATTTCGCCGTACCCGTTGCAGCACTGTTATTGGTATTTTCTTTGCAGGGCGCGCCCTGGCGGATGCTCCGCTGTTCTCCGTTTGCCCGGCTCTCAGGGGTCACCGATGCCTGAAATACTCTGTCCATGTACGGCGCTGTTCAGGCCATAGGGACCACAGCATGTCAACGCTGATGCAGATGGCTGCGAGTCCGCTTCAGGTATAGCCGAATGAAGGTTATGCTTTGCAGAGGGTTTGCGGGTATGTCCGCTATTCCGCGGAGGTTCGCGAACCCGGGGCGGTTTACTGCGGCAGGCACAACACAGTCGATACGGCAACACCCTCTTTTTACTTTCCATTCCCGCGCATCACGCGCGAAGTGAGGTATGAACATGCAAAACCAGCCCCCTTTCCATTCGGGTTTCATTGCTATTGTCGGTCGCCCCAACGTGGGTAAAAGTACGCTGCTGAACGCTCTCTTGGGTGAAAAACTCGCAATTGTCAGCAACCGTCCCCAAACCACACGCACCCGCATCCTTGGCGTCTATACGCAAAAGGATTGTCAGCTGGTCTTTCTGGATACGCCCGGCGTGCATACACCTCACAACAAGCTTGGCGAATATATGATGCAGACCGTCAAAGACGCGTTGGCCGGGATCGACGGCCTGATGGTCGTCGTGGACGCAACGCAGGTCGGCAAGCAGGATCGGGCAGTGGCAGCGGATATGGCGGAACGCGGCGTAAAAAAAATCCTTGTAAAAAAAATCCTTGTTCTTAATAAGATTGATCTGCTTCCGAAAGAAAAACTGTTGTCTCTGATGCAAAGTTTTGCTGATTTAGGATATGATGAGTTAATCCCTGTCAGCGCCCTTACCGGCGACGGCGTGGAGGAGCTGCGAAAGTCCCTGATCGCCCTGCTGCCCGAAGGTCCGAAGTATTTCCCGGACGATACGCTGACAGACCAGCCGGAACGCTTTTTATGTGGCGAGCTGATCCGGGAAAAGGCGCTGAAATACTTGAAGGACGAAGTCCCCCACGGCATTGGCGTCGAAGTAATGGCTGTTCACAAAATCAATGACGGTTTTACCGAGATTGACGCGACCATCTATTGTGAGCGCGCTTCCCACAAGGGTATCATCATCGGCAAACAGGGCGCGATGCTTCGCCGCATCGGCGAGGAAGCCCGTGCGGATATTGAGGCGCTGCTGTCCACCCACGTCAACCTGAAACTTTGGGTTAAAATTCGTGAGGACTGGCGTAACCGCGTCGGTGATCTTCGTACGCTCGGTTATTCGCGTGAAGAGTAGAGAAACACTTTATTCCAAATAAGTATAATTCTCTCTGGCGAAGCATAGGCTGCTCTATCACTTAACGAAGAACCATTCTTCGCATTGCCCCGGTTCCGTTTTTGTGCATAAAAAGCCCCGTTCATGGTGATTTCTTCACCGCGAGCGGGGCAGTATATTTACTTTGAAAATTTATAGCATCACGAATGCAGCACAAATTTCCGGATGGCTGCGGCAACACCGTTTGCCTGATTATCCAGCGTAATATATTGCGCAACCTTCTTCACGTTATCTGTAGCGTTGCTCATCGCAACGCCCAGCCCGGCATATTCAATCATATCCAGATCATTGTCAAAATCGCCGAAAGCCATTACCTGCTCCTGCGGAATGTTCAGCTTCTCTGCAAGCTCCGCAAGGGCCGTCCCTTTGCCGACGCCGGTTGGCACCAGTTCCAGGTTATTGGGCCAGGACGAGGTTACCGTAACGCCCTCGATTTCCGCAAGTTCTTTACGAATTTTTTCGATACGCCCCAACCCATCCCGATCCACACATACAAACTTGCAGGTGCCTTCGTCCCGGTACTGCTGCAAAGCTTCCGGCCCACGCCGGAAGGCTTCGGGGTTGCCCCTTCCGACATGTGTGCCCCAGTACCAGCTTTCCATGTGCAGGTCGTTTTCCATCACAATCACGCGTTGCGCATGGAAATCGGCATAGGTAATCTGGTGTTTCATAAAAATATCCGAAACGCGCTGCGCGTCCGCCCTGGTAAAAGTGTGCAGCGAATACGGCTCACCGTGTGGCGATTTCAGGCAATAGGTCCCGTTTTGGGATATAACGGCGCATCGCCTGATCCCGGCATCGCTTAAAAAGTAGCTGATATCCTCGGCGGTTCGACCGCTGCATACAGCCAGCGCAACGCCCTGGTCGGCAGCCTGTTTCAACGCCTGGATATTTTCTGCGGGTATCTGTTTATTCTCATTCAGCAGGGTGCCGTCCATATCAACGGCGATTAAACGTATCATTGCTC
This sequence comes from Eubacteriales bacterium, assembly GCA_028692205.1. The sequence goes on along the minus strand of JAQUXV010000127.1, from coordinate 1,333 downwards.
CTCCTAGAATTTCGTTTTTACGGAGATCTGCAGGTTGTTCAGGTAAGCGAGCTCACCGGTCAGATCAAAGCGCAGTTCAACGGCGGTAAGCATCAGCCGTTTTGCGTGATACTCGCGGTTAAAAGCTCGGTCGCCATATTTATCATCTCCCAGAACCGGATGCCCAATATGCGCCAACTGCGCCCGAATCTGGTGCGTTCGCCCGGTATGCAGTGTAATCTCCAGCCGGGATACGGGACCCGCCTCCAGCACCCTGTATTCGGTTCTGATGGAGAGGGTGTTCTTTCCCGGTTTATCGGCAACGTACACGGTCGCGTTTTTCTCGTCCTTCACCAGATACGCGTCTAGCACGGCGTGCCGGGGAGAAGGCGTTCCCCGTACAAGGCAGATATAATTCTTATGTACGCGTCTCTCCCGAAAGGCGTTCTGCATGGCAAGTTGCGTTTCCGGGTTCTTCGCAAGTATCAGCAGTCCGTCCGTCGGGTTATCCAGCCTGTGGCAGGGCGTCGGTTCGGCTTCGAGTCGGTCCCTGTTTGTTTGATAGACCCATTCCCCGATCGTCATTCCGCCGATATCATCCGCCTCGCAGGATATCCCTGCGGGCTTATCAACGACCATCAAATTGCGGTCTTCATAAATAATTTCGGGCGAGCGCACGGAACACTCGTCCGAAAGATAAATTTTGATTTCCGCACCCGCAACGGCTTGGGTATCCCGCCGCACGCGAACGTCATCCATTTTTACGTCTCTGCGGTCAAACGCCTTTTGAATGCAGGATGAGGGTATTTGCGGAAGCATACGGCATATTGCCGGGTAAAGCTTTCGTTCGGCCATGGATGGCGGAAGGATAAAGGTTTGCAGTTTCACTTGTTTCTCCGTCAGTGCCGCAGGTTGGCCGTCATACCAATCCAATGCGGCGTGCGATCGTAAAGCTGTTTAACCGCCGTTTTCATATCCTGTGTTGGCAGCACGCAAATCACGGAAGCCATTACGGTTTCCATCTCCTGCAGCGATACGCTCTGTTTGGCCAGCAGCCGCAGATCTTCCGCGGCTTCCTGCGCGTCCCATTCAGGGCGCATTTTACCTTCCAGCGCGCTTCGCATATCGTTGTGCAACGGTTCTTCCTCTGGAAGAATGCCGTTCATTCCGCCCGCAAGCGTTTCTTCGGAAAGAGAAAGCGTGATATTGCTGAAGCCAATCAGATTGTCGATCAACCGTTTGGGGTCCGCAAGACCCGGATGCATCAATAGAATGCATCGATCCAAATCATCGATGTATTCAAACGTCGCTTTCAGGTAGCGATACGCGATATTGATCGCCTGCGCGTCGCCGC
>JAQUXV010000126.1 GCA_028692205.1 Eubacteriales bacterium | reverse complement strand
CCGCCGCGGATACCTATCTGCCCGACGGCGAAGTGACCCACGCGGATTTTACGCTGGGCCTTTCCCTGCACGCGGACGGGTTTCCGCAGGGCAGGGCGCACCTGAGCGACTGGGAAGCGTTTTTGAATAAGCTGGACCTGCGCGGCTCCATCGACAGTCTGGCCCTGTTTCAGCCGTACGCCCGCACCTACCTGAACGGCGCGCTGCGCCTGAACGGCAAGGATCAGATTCCATTTGTGTACGACGCCTATCACAGCTACCGCTACCTGATTACCCCGGCGCTGGCAAACGAGCCGATGTTCTTCCAGATGCACAACTTTCTGGAGTTCATGCTGAAACCCTATTACTACATGGAACTGCCCACGCAGTATCTGGCGCTGCTTCTGTACCCGGACGCGGCCTACTGGATCGGCGACAGCTACTACGAGCCGATCCGGGAAGCGTTTGAAAACGCGCGGGAAGCCGCGCTTACCGGCGAGACGCCCACCGTGGACGAAACCGCCGGTGAAACGACGGAGGAAACCGCGCCCGAAGGCTCGGACAGCACGGCCGATACCGCCGCCGCAGCGGATGCGGACAGTGCCGAAACGGCCACACCCGACGAATTTCAGGTTCAGCCGGAAGCCGGGGATGTGGCGATCATCGGCGGCGCGGACGGCCCCACCCAAATCTATATTGCCCCCGGCGCGGAGGACGGCGCGCTCACCTACACCATCCCCTATGAAGATTTGTACGAGCTTTGCGAAAACTTGGATCTGGTCGTCAACGACGACGTGGATCTGGACCGCGCGTACTTCTTCTTCACCTGCCTGCTGACCGAGATGTACGCCAGCGACATGACGCTGGATATTCTCGGCAATCTGGAAAACGAGCTGGATACCGCGGACCCCGACGAGAGCGACCTGATCGTTACCGAAACCGCCGATTCCATGACCGCGACGCTCAACGGGGTGGAACTGTTCCGCAAAACCACCACGGACGGCGTAACGGCGTTTACCCTCACGCTGCCGACCTCGGCGGGGTATGTGCTCACCTTTGATTACCGTTGGGACCCCACCGCCGAAACCGGCGCCGCGCTTTCGGCGAAGCTGAATGTGACGATCGACGGCGAAACCGCCGTGGAGCTGGCGGCGGATGGAACGGGGCTTCCGCGCGAGGGCGATCTGGGCGGGCAGGGCAGCCTGACGCTGACCGCGTCCGGCTACACCTTCGAAAACGAAATTCCGCCCCTGATGTTCAATTTCGATTGGGCCCGCGACGCGGCCGTGAAGCCCTACACGCTGGCCCTGAACATCGACTGGATTCACCCCGAAACCCTCAAGCCCGCGATATCGCTGCATTTCAACGGAACGCTATCCACCGTGGATAAGAGTGTGTTCACGGATGGACAGTACCCGCAAAACGACTTCTTTAACCTGAACGAGACTTTCCTGGACGATTACAAAGCCGAGCTGATGCCCAGCCTGATTCTGAAACTGGCGCCCATTGTGCTCAACACCCCGGCGGGCGTGATCGACGATATTTACCGTTTCACGAAAGAAACCGACATTTTGGTATCTTTTGTCGAATAACAGCCCATATTGCCGTTTGCGGCGTTTTACGGTATACTGTCTTTGACTGCAGGGAGGTGAGCGTATGCCCGGCGTGCCTTTGGAAAAAGGAAGCCAGAACCCGCTGTATCAGCAGTTGATGCGGCAGATTAAAAACGATATGACCGCGGGGGTTTACCCCGCCGGCGCCCGCATCCCCAGCGAGCAGGCGCTGTGCGCCGCTTACGGCGTAAGCCGCGTTACCGTACGCAAGGCGATGCTCGATCTGGTGCAGGAAGGGCTGCTGGTGCGCCGTCAGGGGAAAGGCACCTTTGTTGCCGACGCCCGTTTGACGCGGGATTTGCAGCACATTACCAGTTTTTCGGACGCCTGTCGGCGGCAGGGGCGGGAATCGTCCAGCCGGATTGTTGACCGCAAACGGGAAGTTGCCCGCAAAGAGGATATAGAGCGCCTCGGTGTGCCGGAAGGCGGCGAGGTGATTGAAATTTGCCGCCTGCGCATGTGCGACGGCGAACCCGTGATGCTGGAATTTAACCGCTTTCCCGCAGCGTATGCCTTTCTGGAACAGGAAGCGATGACCGGGTCGTTGTACGATCTGCTTCGCGCCCACGGGTTAACCCCCAGCCGTGCCACGCACGATATTTCGCTGGGGCACGCCACACCCGCGGTAAGCCGCCAGCTGGCCACCGCCCCCGGCGAAGCGCTTTTGCTGCTGGACGAAACGGTGTACGATCAGCAGGACCGTCCCATGCACACCAGCCGGCAATGGATTCGCGGAGACAAATTCACGTTCAGAATATGATCGGCGCGCCAGCTCGCGCCGGTCGATGTTTATATGGAACCCTTTGACGATACAGAAAGAAGAGATGTTCTCTGGAAACAGCTAAATTTGCCCTGTTTGTGGACCTGGAAAACTGCGGCGCGAAAGTATCCACGCTGTTAAGCGTGCTTGAAAAAGTGAAAATCCGCGGCGACATCCTGCTGGGCAAGGTATACGGGTACACCGACCAGTACAGCGATCTGAAAGAGGTGCTGCTCAGCAACACTTTCACCGTTGTGCCCAGCCTGCGCTACGGCATCAGCCAGAAAAACAACGCCGATATTCTGCTGGTGATCGACGCGCTGGAAGTAGCCTACACCAACCCGCTGATCGACAGCTTTTGCATCGTGTCCGGCGACAGCGATTATACGCCGCTGGTCGGCCGCCTGAAAAGCATGGGCAAGTTTGTGCTGGGCATCAGCCGCAGCGAGGCCGCAAGCAACATCTTTATCAACGCCTGCAACGAGTTTCAGTTTCTGGAAAACGTGGGCGGGCGTGTGCGCAGCAAGCCTTCGGACAAGAAGAAGGCCGCCGCCGCCGACAAGGAGCCGCTGGACGAGCAGGAGCTGAACAAGCTCATCGAAAGCATACTGGACGAGCAAACCGAAAAGGACGAGCTGTACGCCAGCGAGCTGAAAGGCATTCTTTTGCGTCTTCGGCCGGATTTCAGCGAGAAGGCTTTCGGCTGCAGCACGTTTTTACAGCTGCTGGACAAGCTTGCCCACAAGTACGGCAACCTGACCGTTCGCAACAACAATTTTAACGTCATGGTTTCTTTGGGGCAGGCCGCCAAGGAGACCGCCGCCCAGATCTCCAAGGAAAACTGGAAGGATGCCTTCCGCGACCAGCTGGCCCGTTACAAGGAGGGCGGTTTCGACCGCATCAACCCCAGCATCCTCAAGGCGGACATTCAAGCCTCCTATCCCGATTTTTCGGAGCGCGCTCTGGGCTTTAAGCGCTTCAGCGATCTGCTGAAGGCGCTGGAGAAGGACAAGATTCTGGAAGTGGAAATGGACGAGCAGAAAACCATGCTCATCAAAGTCCCTTAGGGGCGCTGCGGTCGCTAAAGCTCCCTTTGGGGAAGGGCGATCCCTTCCCCAACCTTTCCCCAGCCCGCGCCTGTGGGCGCGGGACGAAACTTCCGCACGGAGAATGCTGATTTCCCAATGCGTTCCGGTGGAAACCAATATATACGGTTTCCGCATGGAAAGCGGGGGCGACGGGACGGTCGACAGGCAAGGCTTTCCGGTGATGAAGAAGGCGCGTGCCTGCGGGCGCGGGACGGGACAAATCGCCTTCGGTGATGGCGCACCGGCTTTGCAAAAATAGCGGTGATAAAAGCCCGATCGGTAAATAGAAATGTTTTATGGATAAGGGGGGGTGCTCCCATGGCAAGCGATTATGCCCGCGTCGCCGCCGCCAGCCTGCACGTGCATCTGGGCGACGTGGAAAAGAATAAACAGGAAATTCTTACCCGGATGCGCGCGCTGGAAGCACAGGGCGTGCAGGTGGCGGTGTTTCCGGAGCTTTGCGTTACCGGCTACACGCTGGGCGATTTGCTGACCCATGCGCCGGTGCAGCGCGCGGCCTTTGCGGCGCTTTGCGAACTGGCCGCGCAAACGGGGGATATGGCCGTGGTTGTGGGCCTGCCCATCAACCAGCGCAGCCGTCTTTTCAACTGTGCGGCGGTGCTGCAGGGCGGCAGGGTGTGCGGGCTGGTGCCCAAAACCTACCTGCCCAACGGTAACGAGTTTTACGAGACGCGCTGGTTTGTCAGCGGCACGCAGGCGGAAGGCGTGTTTGAGCAGGACGGGGTTTGCTGCCCCTTTGCGCCCGACCTGCTTTTCGACATGGGGGATTTTACCTTCGCCGTGGAAATCTGCGAAGATTTATGGACGCCCATCCCGCCCAGCAGCCAGTACGCTGTGGAGGGTGCGGACCTTATTTTGAACCCCAGCGCCAGCAACGCGCTGGTGAGCAAGCACGGTTACCGCCGGGAACTGCTCCGCCAGCAGAGCGGGCGTTTGTACGCGGGTTATGCCTACGCCTGCGCGGGGTTTGGCGAAAGCACCAGCGATCTGGTTTTCTGCGGCTACACCGGCGTGTTTGAAAACGGCCGCGCGCTGGCCGAAGGCAAGCGCTTTGTGCTGGAGGGCGATACGGCGGTTGCGGATATCGATGTGCAGCGCCTGCGCTACCAGCGGCAGCGAAACGGCAGTTTCCACCAGATGGAACGCCGCGAAATACCCATGCTGCTCGTGCCCCTGCCGGTGAATGCGGAAACGGAGAAGGAAACGCTGCTCCGGCCCATTTCGCCTTTGCCCTTCGTGCCGGAGGGCGCGGAGGCGGACGAGCATTTGGAGGAGATTGTGCGCATCCAGTGTACGGGGCTGGCCACGCGGCTGGCCGCCATCCACGGCAAGCGGCTGGTGGTGGGCGTTTCCGGCGGGCTGGACAGCACGCTGGCCCTGCTGGTGGGCGCGCGGGCGCTGGATATGCTGGGTTTGCCGCGGGAGGGGCTGTTCGCCATCACCATGCCGGGCATGGGCACGGGCAAACGCACCAAATCCAACGCCGACCGCTTGATGGAGGCGCTGGGTGTGACCGCTATTGAGATCGACATCCGCAAGGCGGTGCGGCAGCATTTTGCCGATATCGGGCAGGATGAGGGCACCCACGACGTGACGTACGAAAATTCGCAGGCGCGCGAGCGAACGCAGATTTTGATGGACTACGCCAACAAAACCGGCGGCATCGTGCTGGGCACCGGCGACATGAGCGAGGCGGCGCTCGGTTTTTCCACCTACAACGGCGACCACATGAGCATGTACAACGTCAATTGTTCGGTGCCCAAGACGCTGGTGAAGGGTTTGGTGAAGTACCTGAGCGAGCACGATTTCGGCGGCGCGGTACGCGACGTGTGCCGGGATGTGATCGACACCCCCATCAGCCCCGAGCTGCTGCCCGTGTCCGACGGGGAGCTGAACCAGCGCACCGAGGATATTCTGGGCGATTATGCCCTGCACGACTTTTTCCTGTACCATATGCTGGACAGCGGCAGCGGCCCCGAGCGCCTGCGGAAGATGGCGGTTCAAGCTTTTCGTGGCGTGTATGACGAGGCGAAGATCGACGCGCAGCTGGATACCTTTATGCGCCGGTTCTTCGCCCAGCAGTACAAGCGTAACTGCGTGCCCGACGGCCCCAAGGTCGGCAGCATCAGCCTGTCGCCGCGCGGCGACTGGCGCATGCCTTCGGACATGAACGGGGCGCTCTGGCGCAGCAAGTAGCGGAGGCCGCGCCCGGGGCGTGGGTTGCCCTTTGCTGCCGATACGTATGTGCGTAAGGTTGGGAACAGATACGTAGGAATTTTTTGCTACCATTGATACGCGCGTGCGTACGGCTGGCCCTTCGGGGCACCGCTTATAGCGGGGGTCGGATAATCCCCGTCGATACGCGAATGTGTGCGGCTGGGAACAAGGATGAAACGGCGGTGGCCGCTCTGTAGATAAACCCTATGCGTGTGCGTACGGTTGGCGCTCCGGGGTACCGCATACGGCAGGGCCGGATAATCCCGTCGATACGCGAATGTGCGCGGCTGGAAACAAGGATGAAACGGCGGTAGCTGCTCTGCGGACAAACCATACGCGCGTGTGTACGGCTGGCGCTCCGGGGTACCGCATACGGCAGGACCGGATAATCCCCGTCGATACGCGAATGTGTGCGGCTGGGAACAAGGATGAAACGGCGGTAGTTGCTCTGCGGACAAACCATATGCGTGTGCGTAGGCTGGCGCTTCACCAAAGGCGGAAGTGGTTGAAGGCATGCGCGAACAGGGACAGAAGCCGGGGATGGTTCCGCAGCCGAAGCCGGGGCTGAAGCGACCCGCCTGTGATGAAACCGATGATACAATGATCCCGAAAAAGCACTACGACGTCCCTGAAACTGGCGTTTTCAACGCCGCTGTGCTACAATACCCCTGCAACCTTTTGGGAGGTATGAATGATGAGCGAGCGTCTGTGTCCGCACTGCGGAAAAAAACTGGAGATTAACGGCTCGGCTGCGTTTTGTCCGTTCTGCGGCGCGCCGTTGAACAAACCCGCCCCCGCTCCCGAAGACGAAGCAGTCCAAAAACTGCTGCGGCAGGTGGAAGAGCAGCTGGACCCCCGTAAAAAGCATGAAATACTTGTTAAAGCGATGGAGGAGCATCCCGAAAGCCTCGCTATTGCCGAAGAAGTGCTTTTTCTGGGCAGGCTGTACGAGCGTAACCCGCGGAAGCTGGATTTCTCGGTGATTAAATGCTTTCTGCTGAACCTCTATCTGGAGCCGGAAACCATTTCGCCGGAGCAGCGCGACGCCATGCGCCGGGAGATTTTCGATCATCCCGATCTGGATCGCTGTCTGGCGTTAGCCGAAAATAAGGACGCGTTTATGGCCGGCTATCTGGCTCGTATGAGCGACCAGTTCATTAAGCTGTTTATCCATGGAAGCAGCAAGTATATGCACCGTTACTTCGGCTTCGGGCTGGAAAGCCGCACCCCCAAACTGCTGGCGTATCCCGCCGCGCGGATGCTGGCCGCCGTGCAGGAGGACGACCAGTTGACCGGGGAGCAGCGAACCATGCTCAAGCGCGCGCTGTACGATGCGTTTGTGCAGCAGGCGAGCGGAGATACCCGCTGGCTGTATCAGGCGATGCAGGAGCGCGGCGTAACCCTGGACTAAAGAATGGCCGCTCGACGCCGGAAGTGCCCGGCGTGGTTGGCGGTACGGCGCGGGGCAAAGCCCCGCCGGAGGATTTTTTTGCAGATTCGACACCGTTTTTCGTCGGGGTCGCCGCAGGGCGGCCGGCAAAAGCCGCCGGCCGGAATGCCCACGAGCCTGCCCCGCCAGAAGCCTGT
>JAQUXV010000125.1 GCA_028692205.1 Eubacteriales bacterium | reverse complement strand
TCCCTCCGCGGCGGACGGCTTTGCCGCCCCCGCTTTCAAAAAGTAAAATTCATTCTAACATGGGTACAATCTCTACGGAGCGTCCCCGAGAGTTTCTGTTGCGCTACTGCTATCCGTTCCCATCGTTCCCTGGAAGATCGGGATATCTGCCCGAAGGGAAACGACGAATCCGGAACATTTCAGCTGTACCCGTTCGGCTTCGTTGGCCCCCGTCAGGGGAGCAGGGATGAAAGAACGGTTGCAGCGCATTGGTGGTTACTGCCCGCAGGGAAACGATGAATCCGGAACATGTGCGGCGGCGAGCGGGATTTTCGTCAGATTGGGCTGATGGAATCCGAAGGAATAGCAGCGCTATTTCGAGGATGACAGCGGCCCGAGATGGCGGAAATAACGCCGGCGGCGTGCGTGGAACGGATTGATCGTTTTCCTGACTAGAAGAGTCCGACGATGTTCCCATCCTGATCCACGTCGATCGAGAGCGCCGCGGGCTGCTTGGGCAGGCCCGGCATGGCGATGATCTCGCCGGTGTAGGCCACCACGAACCCAGCGCCCGCGCTGAGCCGTGCGGAGCGAACCGTAAGGGCAAAGCCTTCCGGCGCGCCGCGCAAAGCGGGATCGTCGCTCATGCTGTACTGGGTTTTGGCGACGCATACGGGGCTTTTGCCATAGCCGTCCTTTTCGAAGCGCGCAAGCTCCTTTTCGGCTTCCGAGGTAAAGCTAACCGTTCCGGCATGGTACACGCGTTTTGCGACGGCTTCGATCTTCTCCTTCAGGGGCAGGTCGTCTCCGTAGGTAAAGTGGGGCTCGGGGGCAGGGTTCCCGTCGGCCGCCCGACAGACTGCATCTGCCAAACCGATCGCCCCCCTTCCGCCCTGCGCCCAGCCGTCGCACAGCTCGCAGGGTACGCCGCGCTGCGCCAGCGCGCCGCGCACGATTTCAATTTCGTCTTCGGCGTCCGCCGAAAAATGGTTCAGGGCGACCACTACGGGCGTCTGCCAAACCTCGCTGAGGTTGGCGATATGCGCGTAGAGGTTTGCCATGCCCTTCTCAAGCGCCGCGGGGTTCGGAGCCGACAGTTCGCCCTTTTGCGCGCCTCCGTGGTGTTTCAGCGCGCGAAGGGTCGCCACCAGCACAACGGCGTTAGGCCAAAGGCCGTTCATACGGCACTTGATATCCAAAAATTTCTCGGCGCCCAAATCCGCGCCGAAGCCCGCTTCCGTAACCACATAATCGGCCATTTTCAGCGCGAGCGACGTCGCCGCAACACTGTTGCAGCCGTGCGCGATGTTGGCAAAGGGGCCGCCGTGCATCAGGCAGGGCGTGCCGTCCAACGTCTGCACAAGGTTTGGGTCGAACGCGTCCCGCAAAAGCGCGGTCATCGCTCCCGCCGCGCCGATATCGGCGGCGGTTACGGGCTCGCCCGCATAGCTGTAAGCGACCACCATGCGGCCCAGCCGGGCTTTCAGGTCGGCCAGATCGGACGCCAGACAGAACACGGCCATCACTTCGCTGGCGGCGGTAATGTCGAAGCCGTCTTCGCGGGGCGTGCCGTTCTTCTTACCGCCCAGCCCCTGCACAATCTGCCGGAGCTGCCGGTCGTTCACATCCAGGCAATGGCGGAAAGTGACCTGTCTGGGGTCGATGGAAAGGGCGTTGCCCTGCTGCACATGGTTGTCCACCATGGCGCAAAGCAGGTTGTTGGCGGCTGTGACGGCGTGAAGATCGCCGGTAAAATGCAGGTTGATATTCTCCATGGGCACTACCTGCGCCTTGCCGCCGCCGGTCGCGCCGCCCTTCATGCCGAACACGGGGCCGAGCGACGGCTCCCGAAGCGCAATCATGGCTTTGCGGCCGCTCGCCGTCATACCGTCGGCCAGCGCCACGGATACCGTGGTCTTGCCCTCGCCCGCGGGCGTGGGGTTCACGGCGGTCACCAGCACAAGCTTTGCCCTGCCGGGTTTGGCCCGGTAAGCCCGGGCGTTAACCTTCGCAATATATCTTCCATACGGGGAAAGCGTTTCCGGCGCAAAACCGGCCGCTTCCGCAATCGTCTCAATCGGTTTCAGCGTCGCCGCACGGGCAATTTCCAGATCCGTCGCCATTCAGGTTCCTCCCCTACGTTTGCCAAAATGCACGTGCGAACAGTATAACGCATTCAGCGGTATCTTTCAAGCGTGGCAAGGCTCCCGGGTCAGGCCAGGCAGGGGCGGCAATCTGTTAATCCCACGGAAAGCGCCGCGCCCGCCTCCCTTGCGGGGGACGGGCGCGCGTCAGCCATACCGATTTTAAAACAGCTTAGTTCACGGTCAGCTTGGTCACACGGAAAGCCATGTCGTTAAAGAACATTGAGAAAGAGTAGATTCCCTTGGGGAACGCGCCCTCGTTGTCTTCCAGACAGCGCTGCAGCATGTCCGTCACATCGAAGAACCAGCTGCAAATCGTCTTGTTTTCAATGTCGATCAAGTCCCAGGAGTTATAGACGGCGTAATAGTCTCCGGCGGGCGTGGTCATCACCAGCATGGCGTCGATGTTGTACTCGGCAAAGCCGTGCGCAAACTGCCATTTCGCGTAACAGTAATAGGTGGCGGAGTCCAGACCATTTGCCAGTGTTGACGCCTTGATCTTTTTGATCGTTTTCGTTTTGACGTCGTAGAGGCTTTCGCCCGGGCTCAGTTTAGGGGCGCTGCCGAAGTTGAGCATACTTGGCACAGCGCCGTATTCGTTGAATTTCTCGCTGTAATCCGTTCCGCTCACAAACGGCTGATCGGGCGTGGCGAAAGCTATCGTTGTAAAGGAAAGGAGACAGAGTGCAAGGATGATGCAAGTCAGTTTTTTCATGAAGTATCACTCCTTTTCTTATAACCAAATCATAACTTTTTCACCCATTAATGTCAATATTTGTTTCATTTCCAATCCACATTTCGTTCTTCTGGTATCTTCCCGAACAGCACGTTATCGTTTCCCCCTTCCGCGGGAAAGCGCGGTCCTATCCCGAAACATACCGATCAGCCTCCGTTTATCAGTAACCGGCAGTTGTGTTATCAGCCGTATAACGGTATGATAATAAGTACAGGGATTGTTTCGTTGAATCACTTCTGTGACGGTATGATAGGAGCGCAGTTATGAAGAAACAGCGTGTTTTATTAACAGGCGCCACAGGCGGCATGGGCTTTGCCGTGCTGCGCGAACTGCTGCAGGATCGTGACAGGCAGGAAATCGTCGTTCTCTCGCTGGAATCCGCTACCGACCGGAAGAAGCTTGCGCCGTACCGGAACCTCAATGGGCTCACGGTTCGGCAGGGCGATCTCACAAATTTCGATGATGTTGCCGCCTGCGTGCGGGATGTAGATATCATCCTGCACGTCGCGGCGCTGGTTTCCCCCACGGCGGACTATTACCCCGAGCTGGCCATGAAAGTGAATTACGGCAGCATGAAAAACCTGCTTCGCGCCATCCGCGAGCAGGAACGCATGGAGGAAGTAAAATTGGTCTCCATCGGCACCGTCGCCGAAACGGGCGACCGGATGCCGCCCATCCACTGGGGGCGGGTTGGCGACCCCATCAAACCGAGTATCTTCGATTATTACGCCGTTTCCAAAGTCGCCGCGGAGCGGCTGCTGATCGAATCCGGGCTGAAATACTGGGTCAGCCTCCGGCAGACCGGTATCATGGGCCTCGCGATGAGCAAAATCCGGGACGCGATTATCCTGCACAACTGCCTGAACAACGTGCTGGAATACGTATCCGACCGGGATTCGGGCGTTATGCTGCGGAATTTGTGCCGATTTGAGGCGGATGGTACGCTGCCCTCCCCGTTTTGGGGACACATCTACAATGTCGGCGGGGGTGAAAGCTGCCGGGCGGACGCATACACCCTGTTGCAGGAGCTTTGCGACGCTCTCGGCCTTACCGGTCTCCAAAGCATCATCAGCCCCAAATGGTTCGCCACCCGCAATTTTCACGGGCAGTATTATCTGGATTCCGACCGGCTGGAAAACTACCTGCATTTTCGCAGCGATTCCATTCAATATTTTTATGCCGAATACCTGAAAAATCTCGGTTTCACGGCTACGCTTTCCCAAACCCTCTGCCGTCTGCCGGGCGGTCGGCGGCTGATGGGCGGCATCCTCCGGCGGATGTTTAGCAAGCTTGCGCGAACGGAGCACGGAACGCTGCACTTTCTCGAAAGCAATCTGGAAGACCGCATTAACGCTTATTGGGGCAGCCGCGAAAACTGGGAAGCTATTCCGGACAATATCAACGATTTTAAGCGTTTCACCGACTGGAACACAGTCATCCCCATCGATCACGGATACGATGAAACCAAGCCGGAAAGCGAGTTGGATTTAGCGGAGGTCCAAAAAGCCGCGCGTTTTCGCGGCGGCGTATGCCTGAGCAAAGCCATGCGGACGGGCGACTGGCGCGGGAAGCTGAAATTCCAATGCGCCTTCGGGCACACCTTCGAGGCCAGCCCCCGCCTGGTGCTGGAAGGGGGCCACTGGTGCCCGCAGTGTGAGCGTGAAAGCTGGAACTATGCGGCGCGCGCAAAGGTGGACCCGTTCTTCGCGCAGGTGTGGACACCGCTGCACGGTAAGGATGAGCCGGAGAGGGAGTATCCGAAAGCGGTGTCCGAGCTGGAGGGGTAACGTGCCTCAGCGCTGTGCAGGGGCGTAGCCCTACAAACTAAATCCGCAAAGGGCGGAAGCGTACGTTTGTGCAGTACGCTTCCGCCCTTCGCGAATTGCCCGGCAGACAAGTCGGTTTATTACAGTCTGCGTTTTAATTGCATACGATCCCTTCGTCTCCGCAACTGATCGGCCCGGTAAACTTTGGCGACGCTTCGGCAGCAATATCCGCAGGCTTATCGCGACCCCCTTTGCATCTCCCCCATCATTTCGTACAGTTTCCGAACGGTTTTCCAGTTCCGTACCGTTGCGGAAGCAAACGCTTTCGCGGCGCAGGCCGCCGTTTTCGACAGGCGAATGCTCTGCCGACTCAGCAGGTACATCTCCCGATCGCCTTTCGCAAGCCCGTCGCCATGCTCCCCGCAGGCGCAAACCGCGCCGGTTCCGGCGGCTGATGCAGGAAGTATACATATAGATGTTCCACTTTGGGGTCGGCAGTCTGCGCAGCTTCGATTTCCTCCGCCGAAAACGGCAGCCGGTCGATCAATGCGCCAATCTCCTCCATGCTGCGCACCGCCACGTCGGCATCGAAGCCAAAATGTTTTTGGAACCCCTCACAGATCATCCGCCGCAGGGTTTCCCCATTCAGTTCGGACACAAACACCGCGTTGCCGCTCTGAATATACGTCTTCACACCGTCAAGGCCAAGCGAAAGCAGCATCTGCCGAAGTTCGGCCATTTTTACGGTGTTTTGACCGCCGACGTTGATACCCCGGAACAGCGCTGTATAGATCATCCGTTACGCTCCTTCTCCGTTTCGCCGTTCCCACCCGTCCGCGGCAGCCGTAGTTCGTAAACATGCTCGTCCCCGTCCGTATCTGCCCATACAAAACCGAGCTTCTTCAACAGGTTCACGGAAGCGAAATTCTCCGGCAGCACGCCCGCGCGGACGGTTGTGCCGCCTTCGCGCCCGATCCATGCAAGGAGGGCGGAAGCCGCCTCAAACGCATATCCCCGCCGGGCAGCTTCGGGGCAGACCGTATACCCCATCCAATAGGCGTCCGGCTCACGTTTCAGGTACAGATCGCCGATCAGCCGCCCATCCTCCCGGCGGACTATAGCCAGCTGCGCACCGTTTGTTAAAACCGGTTCGCCCAGCAGCGCTTCGGTATAAGCTTCCCTCGTAAGCCCCTTAAAGCCCTGAAAGCGCATCCAGTGCTCCTCGTTCCGGTAGCGCATAAAATCGTCCAGATCGCTTTCCAAAAATGGCCGGATGTCGCACCGCCGCGTATGAATTTTCACCGTTTCGCATGCCTCCCTATCAGGCCATAGTCGGTAACACATTTCTATACATCACTTGTTTCCCCTTGAGGCAAGCTCATTTTCGGTTCGCGAAGCCTTCCTGAGGGCAGGGTTCATTGCGCCTCCAGATATAATTTCCCAGTTATTGATTATAACACCCTTCGGTCCCCGGCGGGATGCTCACGTCATCATTGCCCGGGTGCAAACAGCCTTTCCCGGTTTCAAGCGGCTTTGTCCCCATCGGGTGATTCGAAAATACTCTTTCGATCCCGCATCAATGTCCGGGAGGTTCCGTTTATCAACAACTCCTCAATCGCCGATACGCTTGCGACCGCGCAGACGAAGCCCATAGCGAGGGTGGAGTCCATCCAACAGTAGAAAAGCGGCAGGCAAAACACCAGAAAACCGGTCGCCTTGTTGGCGCAGGTATGGATAAACGCTACCGAGCGGAATTTTACATACCCTACCGCCAGCGAAACCAGACGGATCAGGATAATCAGCCCAATCCACCCCAATAACCAGCCGGGCCATAAAAGCCGGGGGATGAACAGCCATAGGATAACGCCGAAAAACACGGCGTCCGCAACGCTGTCCAGCGCCGCGCCGGAAGGGCTTACGCTGTTTGTTTTTCTGGCGATATACCCGTCCAGGAAATCGCTGATTCCGCAGCACAGATAGAGAATGAAAAATAATGGGGAGAACACGCCTGTGCATAGCAGCAGAAGCGAAAGCAGGATTCGTGCGATGGAAAGCATGTTCGGTATATGCCTGATCGTCATCCCCTCCCGCACGTATTGTTCGGTTTTGTCTCTATCCGGATCATACCATGCCGTTTCGCAAAGGGGAACCCCAATCGGTTTATTTTGCCGAGTAATCGCCGATTTTCCCCAGATGCTCGCCGACCGTAAAATAATGGTCGGGCGAATAGATCACGGGGTTGACCGCCCTCAGGTCGATAAAATCTAGCTTTTGAATATCCTCCCGCACATTCACATGCCGAAAAGCGGCAAAAAACGTATCGCATTTTCCGATACGCACCGTTTGGATGACTTCGCATTCATAGGACCATTTCGCCCCCTGCAGCAACGGCACATCCAGAACGCGCCCCTTTTCCACTGCCTGCTGTACAGCCCCGTTCGCACGCTCCGTGGCGCGGTTATGCCCCTCCGCAAACGGCAGCAGATCGGGCGTGACCACCGTTGCCGAAAGCATACCGGTGCGCTCGACATTTGCCGTCGTCTGCTTTTTCCGGGTCGCTCCGCTGATGCTGATCACCAGGCAGCACGGAGGCCCCCACGTGTAACTGATCCACGAAATCGGCGCAAAGTGGGCGGTTCCGTCCTCGTTGCGAGTGCCGATTAAAAACA
>JAQUXV010000124.1:2936-7385 GCA_028692205.1 Eubacteriales bacterium | reverse complement strand
TCCCTGTCGAGTTCCACCGCATCGTGCCCGGAGCAGCGCTGCATCAAGTTAAGATCAATGCAGCGAATTTTACAGGGAAAGTGCTCGCGGAGCAGATTTCCGAGATACAATGAAACACCGCCCATGTTGCGGGACGGATCCGCCCCCGCATTAAGCGAGAAATGTTCGAAAAGATACCGGCCTTCGCTGTCCCGAATCCCTTCGGAGACGACGGCGAGGCACTTTCCGCGCTCGTGCATTATAGCCTGCACATCTTTCACAAAGGTGTCCGCGTCGAAAGGCTTCTCCGGCACATAGATCAGGTCCGGCGCGCGGCCTATCGTGCCTGAGGCCAGCGCGGCGGCGGCCAGAAACCCGGTGTTGCGGCCCATCACCTCAACCACCATAATCAGGTCCTTATCGAAGGTGACTAAATCATGTGAAAGCTCGGCAACCGTCAGCGCAACATGCCGTGCGGCGGAAGGATAGCCGGGTGCGTGATCGATGCCCAGAATATCGTTGTCTACTGTTTTTGGAATCACGATCAGTTTGCAGGGGATGCCGTTGCGTTCCAACGCATCGGAAAGCCGAAGCGCTGCTGCTGCGGAACCGTTGCCGCCGTTTAGAAAAATGAAACCGATTTGGTGTTCACGGATCGTTTGGCAGATACGTTCGTAATCATCGCTTTCCGGCGACTCGTTTACCTTATAACGGCAGGAACCGAAAGCCATGCCCGGCGTACGGCGAAACCGTACCAAGCGTTTTTCGGTAAAATTCTTCAGGTCGATCAGATGGTTGTCTATCAAACCACGCACACCGTGGATGGAAGCATACAGCGTGTGGATTTGGCTGGAATGCTCGCGGCAGGCACGGATGACGCCGCATGCGGAAGCGTTGATAACGGCGGTGGGGCCGCCGGATTGAATGTAAAGCGCGTTATTATACATCGATCAGTAATGCCTCCTGTTTGTCACTCGCTTAACCGGGGGTACAGGTTTTGGACGCGCTGGTACAGCTCGTGAAAAACTGAGAAGCGATCGTTGAAAACGGTTACGTTTTCGGGAATCGGCAGCGTTGCGTCGGGGCTGGTATGCACTACGGCTTCACAGGCTTCCTGAATCGAACCGTAGACCTGCAGCCCTACCAGTGCCGTAATCGCAGCGCCGAGACAAGCCTCCTCGCGGGTGTTTGTAGTGTAGATGGGGGAGTTGAGCACGTCTGCCATGATTTGCCGCCATAAGGGGCTCTTGGCCGCCCCGCCGGACGCGATTACCCGACGGCTGGTTAGGCCTATGCTGTCGAAAACATCACGGCACTCCCGCAGGTTGTATAACACGCCCTCCATAATGCTGCGCGTCATATGCGCCTGCCCGTGCTTCATACTCAATCCGAAAAACACGCCGCGTGCAAGCGGATCGTTAAACGGAGTGCGTTCACCCGCCAGATAGGGGATGAACACCAGCCCTTCGCTGCCCGCAGGGATTAAAGAAGCTTCATCGCTAAGTTCCGCAAAAGGACGATCCGTTCGCAGCACGCGTTCACGGAACCACCGCAAGGCGCTGCCGCCGTTCAGCGTGCCGCCCTGAACCAGCCACTTGGTCGTATCCGGCGAGCACCATGTTTGACACCGCATTTGAGGGTCGAAAACTGGCGAATCGGCCATGGTGGCGTATTGTGAAGCTGTGCCGATGTTGCAGGACATGGTTCCGTTACCCAATACGCCATTGCCCAGAATCTGTATGGAAGAATCTCCGCCACCCGAGGCAACCGGAATCCCCGCCGGCAGCCCGGTGGCTTCACTGGCCGCGTGCGTTAACGTACCGGCTATGCTGCAGGATTCCAACAAGGTGGGCCAGATATCCGTTTTCAGCCCAAGCCGTTGAATCAGTTCCCTGCACCATTCGCGTTTTACGACCGAAAACGCAAGCGTAGCGCTCGCGTCGCTTGGTTCCGCACTTAAAACGCCGGTGAGCCTGTAACGGATATAATCCTTGGGCAACAATACCGTCGCAATCTGCTCGTAAACTTCCGGCCGATGTTTTCGCAGCCAGAGCAGCGTGCAGATCATCATGCCGCTGCTGGGCTGATTGAGCAGCTCTTGCTCAATCAAAGCGCCGGCGGCCTGCCGCAGTTCATCGCGCTCTTCCACGGAACGCTGATCCATCCAGATGATGGCTTTTCCAAGCGGAAGGCACTCCCGATCCATAGCCACAACGCCGTGCATCTGCCCAGAAAGGCCGATGCCGCGAATGGACGATGCATCCACCTTGGCGTTCAGCAATGCCTGCGCGATTGCTGCCCGGGTGGAGGTCCACCAGCAATTTGGCTCCTGCTCCGCCCAGCCGATGTGGGGAGTTTCAATTTCATAACCGGCGCTGCCGACACCGGCTACATTACCCAGATAGTCGCATATCAACGCCTTGACGCTGGAGGTACCCAGATCGATACCAACCACGTATTCCAACAGAAAAGCCTCCTTCTCGGTATGACAACACCGCGCAAAAACGCACATCGGAACGAAGTGAATGCCTGCTGTCAGTCAATTGCAAAATCCGTTGCGGCGGAAGCACCGCAAGATTTCCGAGGTTACAAACAGGCGGTAATTCGTTTGTCTGCGCGCTTTGAACGACGGCATCAATTTATGCAATCAATTCAATCTCAACACCATTGGGGTCAACGACCAACATGGTGGAACAACCCAGTTTTTCAACATAGGAAGGGACTTTTGTTACCGGCACGCGTTCACGCAAAAAGCGGGTAAACAGCCCATCCAAATCATCCGTGCGCAGACAAAAATGACGGTAAATGCCGCAGGTGTCGCTGCGCGGATGGAAAACGCCTGTCGGATGGGCATAGCAAATCAACTCAAGGCGGCAACCGCCGGGGAGCGAAAAATAGGTAAGGGTATGATCGCCCATCTCAATCTTTCCGGCAGGGGTCAAGCCTAACATGTCGCCGTAAAAACGCAGAGACGCGTCAAGATCGACTACGTTGATGGTCAGGTGATTCAGTTCCGTAATCATTCCTCTCCGGCCTCCTGAATAACGTTCTGCGCAATAATCACGTCGGTCTCCCGCTGGATGTCCTCCATATCCTCGGGGCCGATGTTGCTGTCGGTTACCCAGGCGGTCAGCTCGTTGAGGTTGATAATATTGGCAAAGGTGACTACGCCCGCTTTGCTGCTGTCTGCCAGAAGGTAGACCTCGCTGGCTGTATGGATGATATCCCGTACCATCAGAGCGGATTGCATATTCGGCGTTGTGATGCCGCGTTTGCTGCTGATGCCGTTGCAGGAAAGAAAGGTTTTATCGACATTCAGAGAGTGGAGAAGCTCGCTTTTAAGCGGCGAAATCGTGCTGTGGTATTTGCTGCGTAAAAAACCGCCCAGCACGACGATGGAGAAATCTGTGTTGTTCTCCAGCCAGCAGGCAAACATGATATCGTTGGTGATAATGGTCAGGTTTTTCCGCTGCGGCAGCAACCGTATCAGCTCAAAGGTCGTTGTACCGCTTGTGATGGCGATAATGTCGCCATCGTTAATCAAACCCAGCGCCGTACGGGCGATGGCACGCTTCTGAGGCATCATCTTGGATTCCTTCAGCGTAGGCAGCAACTCGTGCCCGGCTTTGGAGATGCTGATGGCACCGCCGTGCGTGCGCGTGAGAAACTGTTTCTCTTCCAAATCCCTAAGATCGTTGCGAATGGTGGAAGCGGACACGCCAAAAACCTCGCACAATTCCGGTACGACGATTTTCCCCTGATTGTTGATCATCTCGACGATTTTCACCTGTCGCTCTTCTGCGAACATATGCAAGCTCCTTTTCTAACCGTCGCAGGACGGTAGGTACCGATAACCGACAACCGTAATGGTCAATATATTCCAGTGTGAATGATACGGCACTCGTTTGTTGTCGAATTTTATTGTTTGTGCTCTTTCTTTATTATTATACACGGTTCCTTTGCTTTGTCCATAGCGAAAACGCAGTTTTCGTATTCTATTTTGGGAAAGTGCACATCGTTTTATGAAATAAAACGATGTGCGAATGGCGGTATACTCATAAAGGTAACGAACGGGAGAAGGAAAATCACGCTTCTGTTATGAAGAAGGGGAGAACGAATACACAACATCAGAAACATCGAATGGAACGGAATAATAACCGACGGAAGCATTCAAGGAACCAGCCGTTTTGCTAATGAAAATGGATTGATACAGGAATGCGGTAATGGCTGAGCACCCTACTGTCAGTAGTTATAGAGTTGTTAATACATAAAAAACCGAACGCAGAAGAACGGTTTTTCTGTCTGCGCCCGGTATAGTGATGATATTGATGAAACTCAGAAATGGGATTACAGGATGCTCTTCAGGAAGCTGATCGCTTTTTCGTTCGTGGGATGCTCAAACAGGTCTTTGGGCTTGCCTTCTTCCAGGATCATGCCGTCCGCCATAAAAACCACACGGTCGGCCACTTC
>JAQUXV010000124.1:0-2836 GCA_028692205.1 Eubacteriales bacterium | reverse complement strand
GGGATTACAGGATGCTCTTCAGGAAGCTGATCGCTTTTTCGTTCGTGGGATGCTCAAACAGGTCTTTGGGCTTGCCTTCTTCCAGGATCATGCCGTCCGCCATAAAAACCACACGGTCGGCCACTTCTTTGGCAAAGCCCATTTCGTGCGTAACGCAGAGCATGGTCATGCCCTGCTGGGCAAGCCCCTTCATCACGTTCAGTACCTCGCCGACCAGTTCGGGGTCCAACGCGCTGGTGGGCTCGTCAAAGAGCATGATTTCGGGGTCCATCGCCAAGGCCCGGGCGATGGCGACGCGTTGCTGCTGCCCGCCCGAAAGCTTGTTGGGATATGCGTTCAGCTTATCCCCCAACCCAACCCGGCGAATAATCTCCTCCGCGCGCTTCTGCGCGTCGGCTTTAGATTTTTTGCGAACCAGAACCTGCGCGATCATTACGTTTTCCAGCACGGTTTTATGTGGGAAAAGGTTGAACCGCTGAAAAACCATCCCCATTTCCAGAAGCATCGCCTTCTGCTTTTCGGGGTCGATCCTGTGGATGGTTTTGTTATGCTCACGGTGGAGGAAAAGCTCGTCTTTAATGAAGATCTTTCCGCTCGTAATCTTTTCTAGCTGGTTCAGCGACCGCAGATAGGTGGATTTTCCCGCGCCGGAGGGGCCGATGATGCAGATCACCTCGCCCTTTTTCACCGACAGGTTGATATCCTTAAGCACTTCCAGCGTCCCGAAGGACTTGCGCAGGTGCTCCGTTTTCAGAATGTACTCGTAATCGCTCATAACTGCCTCCTATTCGTAGACCGAGAGACGTTTTTCAATCTTGCCGAAGAAATAGGTGAAGATCGCAGTTATGACCAGATATATCACAAGTGCAGGGAAGAACACCAAATAATTCCCCTCGCTGGTCATGATCGACTTGGAAATCGTAGTGATATCCATCAGCGATATGGCAAACACGAGCGAAACATCCTTAATCATCATAACGAACTCATTGCAGAGCGGCGGGATCATCCGGCGGATAGACTGTGGAATGATGATGGTGCGCATGGTCTGGCCGTAGCTCATGCCCAGCGCCTTGGCGGCCTCGTTTTGCCCCTTGTCGATGGATTGGATCGCGGCGCGGACGATCTCCGCGCAGTAGGCGGCCGAGTTCAGGGAGAACGCAATCAGCGCGGCCAGAAACGCGCCTTTATAAACGGCTTCCGTGTCGCCCACGTTGAAGATGCCCCGCCACGAGAACCCGAAGATAACCGGAGCGGAGAAATAGACGACAAAGAGCTGAATCAGCAGCGGCGTTCCCCGGAAGAAGAAGATATAGGCGCTGCTGATTTTACTGATGAAGCGATTGGCCGATATTTTGCCCAGCGCCAGAAACACGCTGAGAATCGACCCGATAACCATGGACAGTGTGGTAAGCAGGAGCGTCAACTTAACGCCATGGAGAAGGTTCTCACCGGTGCCCAGCATCCGGTAAGTATAGTTCACCATTTGGCCGACAAACTTGCCAACCCCATCATCCGCGCTGTAAACAGCTCCGAAAACCCCAATATAGGATTCCTTGATCGCTTTCGCGCCGGATGTGGAAAAAGAGAGATATTTGATAACGCCAAAGCTGTTGTACGTGATGGTCACATACTTTCTGGAACTATCCTTTTCCTCTTCGATGACCTGTTTGATCTGGTCGGAGGCGTGGCCCATCATCTCTTCCCGGGAAACGTTGATTTCCGAGAGGATGCCAAGGAGCGCCACGGCTGCCATAATGATTATGGCAGCCGTTTTGGACGCACGTTTCCATCGCTTGATGTCAACGATTTTCTTTACAATATTCATCGCATTACCACTTACTTCGTATTTGGCCGTTCAGCCTGCGTTATTCCGCGGCGCCGAACCAGTACTCGATGTTATCCGCAAAGAAGCCTTCTTCGGTAAGCTCGGCAATCGCCTGGTTAACAGCGGCCTGGAGCGCGGTGTTCTCAAGCCCCATAGCGACGCCGAACTGCTCCGGTTCGCTTTCATCCTGATAGGCTTTCACGTACAGGCCGGGGTTGGCGGCCAGATAGCCGTCCGCCACGGTGGAATCAACCACGACGGCATCCACTTCGCTGTTGCTGAGCTGGGTGAAGCAGGTGGTTACTTTTTCGTTGGCGGAGATCGTGCAGTTGATGGAGTTCGTATCCACATAGTCCGACATCAGGATATCCGAAGTCGTTTCTTTCTGCACCGCGATGGCCATGCCGTCCAGATCCAGGAAGCCGTTGATTTCACCGGTGAAGCCGGCGTTGACAACAACAGCCTGATAGTTGTTGATGTAGGGATCGGAGAACAGCATGGTTTCTTTCCGCTCATCCGTAATGGTAACGGCGGAGATAACGCAGTCGTAATTCATGCCGATGCCCTGGAAAATGCCGTCCCACGCGGTGTTGACGAAGTTGATCGTCAGACCGAGCTTTTCGCCCAGCGCGTTGGCGAAGTCGATATCATAGCCAATGGGCGTGGTTCCGTCTTCGGCGAAGTCTTCGAAAGGAGGATACCCGATTTCCACACCGATGTTAAGCACGCCGTCCTGAAGCAGTTTTACACCGGAAACGTCGACCGTTTCCGCCGTCGCGAAAGCCATAAACGGGAGAAGCATTACAAGGGACAGGATGATAGCCAGAACCTTTTTTTGCATGTGCCGATCCTCCTTAAAAAAACGAGAGTTGTCGTCTAGTACAACTCCCTTGTTTATTCGAAAATTATCATAAATATAAATGGGTGTCAATAGAAATCCAAGAAAAAACAAAATAAGAACGAATTTCCGGCGAATATTCACGCACAAAGTGGATAATTATACTGTTGCAT
>JAQUXV010000123.1 GCA_028692205.1 Eubacteriales bacterium | reverse complement strand
GCCGCGGTATCGGCTGCAATCGGGCAGAACGCTTTTCAGGCTAATCCCGTATGGACGGATGAACTGGATTACTGGCGCGGTGTGTTTTCGTGGTTGAATGCGGGAGGAACGACGGGTTATTCCGGCATTGGGGAACAGACGGCGCTGATGGGCACGCTGAGCGTACACGGCGTAACACCTTTGCTGCTGTACGGCTGGTACGGCGCGCTGTTTGGCTGGGACTTTTCCAGCATTGTCATGTGCAACGCTCTGTGGGTGGCGCTGGGCGGACTGGCGTTTGTCGTGTTCAATAGGCCCAGGGCGGGCGTGGCGTTCGGTATCGGCCTTGCGTTGATGGTGTACGCGCCCGCGGTGCTGTACTGCGCCACGTCGATGACGGAGCTGGCGAACTACGGGTTGCTGTTGTTTTATCTGGCGTTCATGGTTCGGCTGTTTCGCGTTCGTGCCAAAGCGCGCAAACGCCTGACGGAAAACCCGCCGATGACAAAGGGGCTTTTATCGCTGATCCTTGCCGCGATCACGGTGGCGGTTTGCTGCACCTATCGCGTAACCTACTTTGTGCTTTGCATTCCGCTGATCGTGATTGCCTGCGACGGGCAATGGTCCGGCAAAATGATGCTTGGATTTCTGGCGGCGTTTCTGGTAACGGTGTTTATTTATTACTTTACGTCGCTGTATGCAAGCCCGTTCATCACGGGATTCCTGTATAATTTCCTGCGTGCGGGTTCGACTGGATTATCCGTGCGTATGTTCCTGAGCCATGCTAAGGCAAACCTGCTGGATTACTTTGTGCGCGAGCCCGGCAGCCTGATGGAAAGTCTGCAGCGGTGGCTTTACTGTGTTGTTGCCGCATGGTGCCTGCTGGGGACGTTTGTGCGGGTAAAGAAGGAGTTGGGTCGCTGGCGTGTGCGCTTTGGGGTAGACGGCTTCTCCCTGATGGCGTTTCTGATGCTGTTTCTGCCGTTCGCCGTTGTGGTGGTTGCGTACGAAACCAACGACTGGAGCGACTACCGTACGCTTGCGCCGTTCCTGTGGCTGGTCGTGGCGGCATACATTGTACACGGCCGTAAGTGGGTTCCCGCCGTTTTTCTGGCGGGGTGCGTCGCGGTGCTTGGGGTGCTGGCGACTGGTTCGCCCGTGGGCGCGTACGGCGATGATTACCGCTTTGTGTCCCAGCCCTTTTCCGGGGAGGCGCAGGCGCTTTGCAACGCGATCGAGTATGACGCGACAGCGGAAAACCCATATGCCAATACCGTGCGCACGGATCTGTTTAACTTGGAAACAGTTGCGATGCTGGATCCCGGCATGGGGCTGGAAACCGGCTGGTTTACCGACGATACCGTGGGCAAAAGCCGCTGGATTTTGACCGATCACCTGAAAATCGCCCTGGAAGGCTACGAGCTGGTGCTGAAAAACGACGCTGGAAGCGTATACCGGCTGATTGCCGATTATGAATAAGAAGGTTCGCCGATGACGAAACGCAGGCATTACTCCCAATGGCTCGCGGCAGCGTTGATGCTGCTGCTTTCCTATGTTATTTTTTACGCGCTGGTGCAGCGCCCGGCAAGCGATATCAGCATTCATGCCGCGTGGGCGTCCGAAGGGGATTTTTTGCATCTCCGGTCGTTTGCGCACCATGCGGCGCATCCGCTCTGGCATATGCTGGTGGCGGCGCTGATGCTGACGGGCCTGCCGCTGAATGTGTGCGCCGCGTTGATAACCGCGGTGCTGAAGGCTGTGGAAGTGTGGCTGCTGATTGAGCTGACCGCGCGGCTGCTGGGAAAAAGCGGCTGGGTGACTACCGCGTGCGGCTTGGCGCTTGGATTAGTGGCGGCTATTGTGGTGCCGTGGGTGAATCCGGCGGTGTATGTCGGCGCGGGTTCGCCCAATACGTGGCACAGCCCCACACAGGTTGCGGCGATGGTGATGATGCTTCTGTGTGTGCCCATGACGGCCCAAAGCGTGGAGGATTTTCACCGCAGGCTTCCGACAGAGGGAGAAAAAGCCGTTATCCCATGGAAAAACGCGGTTATGCTTTCGGCGCTGCTGGCGGTGAGCCTGCTGGCTAAGCCCACGTTCATGCAGGCGTTTCTGCCCGCGGCGTGCCTGTATTTTCTGGTTATGTGGCTACGCAGGCCGAAGAACAGCCGGTATATTTTTCAAATGATGCTGGTGGCGCTGCCTTCCTTGTTGGTGATGGCGCTGCAATATCTTTATTACTTCGTTGTTTCTTCGGAATTGCAGGAGGGCATGACCCTGCTGATCTCGTGGCAGAAGGCGGGGGATACGGCGGTGCGCGTGCTGCTGACGCGCGCGTTCCCCCTGTTCGTTCTGTTTGCGTTTGCAAACAGAGAAACCCTGCGAAAGCCGCTGTATCAGCTGACGCTGGTTATGGATATTGTGAGCATTGCGGAATACCTGCTTTTATCGGAAACAGGGTACCGTGCCTCGGACGGCAATTTCGGCTGGGCCATGATGGGCTCGGCGCTGATGCTGTGGGCGGTTACGATGCCGCTGTTTATCCACAGGGTCGAGACTTGGTTTGAGCGCCGCCGCGCATCCCGAAGCGGGAAACCTTATCTGGAGGATCATCCGCGGGCGGAAGCAGCCCGTATCGGTATCGGCGCGGGGCTGCTGCTATGGCATCTGGCGGCGGGGATTTACTACATCATTTACCTTTTAACGACCACAAACAACCTGTAAGAACGGAAGTGCTTTGCCGTGGGAAAGTATCGATCCGCCGTGGCTTTCGAATCGGTTAGCCCCCATGCGGGCTGTTGGGTGAGTTCCCGTTTGAACGGGGCTGCACGGGACGCTTGCCGCTTTGCAGGGGGAGGAAGCGATCCGTCGTGGTTTTCGAATCGGTTTGCCCCCATGCCGGGCTGTTGGGTGAGTTCCCGTTTGAACGAGGCTGCACGGAACGCTTGCCGCTTTGCCGGGAGAAACGGGCGGACAGGTTTACGGTTCGCGTTGGTGTGGCTGGTCGGTTACGTATAACAGCAAGCGAACTTACGTACTCGTAAAATTTATCAAAGAGCAGAGCCCGCGTTCGCCACAGGATGAACGCGGGCTCTGCTTGTTGCAAAGGCTTGTCTGCATTGTCGCTTGCGCCACAACGGGCTGTCACGTACGTCCGTGTACGCTCCCGCCCGTGTGCGGCTTGGCTTTTCACATCCGAACTTTTAAGCAAGTTGAGCTTGCGTGTTTGCAAGAGGTTTGTTATCGCAAAAAGCCCGCATTCACCATGAGGTGAATGCGGGCTTTTTGCGATGCGATAGCCTAGAACTTGACCATCTTGTAATAAGTTTTTGCCGTGCGGAGGTAGAACAGACCGTACAGCACCATAACACCGAATGCGGACAGGAAGGTGTTCAGTGCGATATAGGGCACATCCATCAGGCCGAAAATGCGGAGCATGAGCACCATCATATGCAGCGAGCCTGCTACGTGGCACACCGCTACCAGCAGCGGCAGGAAGAACACCAGCAGGATCTGCCTGCGTACGGTGCCGCGCACCTCCTGCCGGCTCATGCCGACCTGCTGCAGGATGATGAAACGGTCATGATCCTGATACCCTTCGCTGATCTGTTTGAAATACAGGATCATCGCCGAACCCATCAGGAAGATGATCCCCAGGAAAATGCCCACAAACAGGAACCCGCCGTACATCGCGTACCATTCCGAGCGTACGCTTGCTTTAACACGCATACCCACGTCCTGCAGCGCGCCCGGCGCGTCATCCAGCAGGGCGTAATAAGCGTTCAGCTGCGCGTCCGTTCCCTGTAGGTTCCACTGGATTCCGTATTCGGGGTTGCGGTTACGCTCCCGGGTATCGCAAGCCGTCAGGATATCGGCAATGGCTGCCTGATCGGAGGCGACGAGAAGAAGCGTGTTTACGGTGCTGGAGCCGTTGTAATCTGGCACGATCGCCAGTGTTTCAATGGTTTGCAGCGTATAGTGCGCGGCTTCGGTAGTCAGCGCGGCGGGCAGGGCCGTGCCGCTGACATAACAGCCCAGTTCACCCTCGCCGAGCGTGAGCGGAGCGCCTTCCAGCGCCGCATACGCAT
This sequence comes from Eubacteriales bacterium, assembly GCA_028692205.1. The sequence continues at coordinate 3,338 of JAQUXV010000123.1, read as the reverse complement.
CGTTGGTCATCAACAGTGTGTAGTACAGACTGCTGTAATCGTTGACCCCGAAGGTTTCTTTTTGCGTCGGATCGATAATGTAGCCGTCTTCCACACCCAGGGTGGTATCATAGCCCCAGTAGGAGGCGGTGTCCGTCATGGTTACGCCCGCCTGCGAGGCAAGCTCCTGCGCGGCTGCCTCCGCATCGGCCTGCGACGTCGCGCTGTCGGCGGTAATCAGCACATCGTTTGGATAATACTGCGCGAGCATTTTTTCCGAGCCGTTGTACAGCGCTACGGTGGTGCCGATGGTAATCATCGCCATGGTACACAGGATGGCGATGCTTGCCAGCCCCGCCGCGTTCTGCTTCATCCGGTACAGCATACCGGACACCGTTACGAAGTGCTTCGAACGGTAGTAATACCGTTTGTTGCTGCGAAGAATTTTTAAAAACGCGATGCTGCCGGTGAGAAACAGCAGGTAGGTGCCGATGATGACCAGAATCACCGCGATAAAGAACAGCGCGAGCGCCGCCATGGGGTTGTCTACGGTTTGCGCAATCCAATAACCCGCACCGGTGAACGCTACGCCGAGGATTGCCAGCAGCCAGCGGGCTTTTGGCTCGCGTTCGCCCGTCTGCCCGCCGCGCAGCAGCGCGATGGGGTTTACCGAACGGACCTGCCAGCTGTTGTAGCCGATCAGCAACAGGAAGAGGAAAGCAAACATGATCGTCGTGGACCAGAGCGCGGTCCAGCTGACGGTGCCCACCAGCGGAACATCCACCCGGAGCGCCAGCCGGATTAACAGGAAAAGGAGACGAGTCAGCAGAATGCCCAGCCCGATGCCCACAACCGTCGAGGCGAACCACGTCAGGCTCATCTCATGGCGAAGCACGCGGGCGATGTGCCTTTTCTCCATACCGAGGATGGCGTACAGGCCCATTTCCTTCTTGCGGCGCTTAACCAGAAAGCTGTTTGCGTAAAACAGGAAGATCGCCGTGAACAACCCGACCACGGCAATGCCGAAATCCAGAATGACCACGAACTGCATCCCACCGGAAACTTTGGAAAAACCGGGGTTGAAGGCGATCATCAGGAAACTGTACATGGAAAAGATCAGGATGGAGGAAGCCATCAGAAAGGGCAGATACGTCTGCCGGTTCTTGCGCAGGTTGTTCAGCGCAAGTTTGAAATAGAAGAATTTAGTCACCCGCCACACCCCCGTCGGTCAGCGCGGTCAGGGTGGCGATGATCTTCTGGTAGAAGGCGTCGTGCGTCGCGTCGCCGTGATACAGCTGGTTGAACACCTCGCCGTCTTTGATGAACAATACGCGGGACGCGTAGCCTGCCGCCTGCGCGCTGTGGGTAACCATTACCAGCGTTTGGCCGCTTTGGTGTACCGACTCGAACATGCGCATCAGCCGCGCGGATGCCTTGCTGTCCAGCGCGCCGGTGGGCTCGTCCGCCAGCAGCAAGCGCGGGTTGGTAATTAGCGCGCGCGCAACGGCGGTGCGCTGCTTCTGTCCGCCGCTGATTTCATAGGGGAACTTATTTTCCAGCCCGCCCAAGCCGAGGCTCTTCACCAGCGGCGCGAGGCGGGTTTCCATGTCGCGGATGGGTTGATTTTGCAGCACCAGCGGGAGCAGAATGTTATCCCGCACCGAAAAGGTGTCCAACAAATTAAAATCCTGAAAAACAAAGCCCAGATTATCGCGGCGGAAAGCGGCTTTTTCGGCTTCCTTTACGGCGGCCAGCGAGCGGCCCTCCAGCAGCACCTGTCCGGCGGTGGGGTTATCCAGCGCGGCCAAAATGTTCAGCAGCGTGGTTTTACCGCTGCCGCTTTCGCCCATAATGGCGACGAACTCGCCTTCCTCCACAGTAAAGGTAACGTTGGAAAGCGCCTGTACTTTCTGCGCGCCGAAGCGTGTGGTATAAATCTTCTGTAAATTCTGTACTTCCAGCAATGCCATAGCGTTCATCCTTTCCGCACCCCGGCGTTGTACGTAGATTGCGTTCAAACACCGCCCGGGCACCGTTACAGGATAAACGCCGCTACGACGGCGTGCCATAGCCGCGGCTTACGGGGCCCTTACATTTTTGCAAGGATACCCGCGCTGTGCGAACCCAAAATACGGCTGCGCGCAAAGGCGTAAACGCAAAACCCCGGCGCGAACGCCAAGGAACCGACGTCTCCCGAACCATGGCGTGGATACGGTTCCGGCTCGGCTTAAAAAAGCGGCGCCCTACGAATAGCTTTCGTAGCTTTCCCGGCGGAGATCAAACGTAACGGTGGTGCCCTGCCCCGGCTCGGAGGCGATGGAGACCGTATGGCCCAGTTTGCCGCAGGCCTGTTTGCACAGGTACAGCCCGATACCCGTGCTTTGCTCGCCGGAACGTTGTGCTCGGCCGACGCCGCCGGTGAAGCCGCGGTCGAACACCCGGGGCAGGTCCTCGGCGGGGATGCCGATCCCCGTATCGCTTACGGTAAGCACCAGCGGCTCCCGTAGGGCAATGGTAATGCGCCCACCCGGAGGCGTATATTTCAGCGCGTTGGTCAGCACCTGCGTAAGCGCCATTTCCAGCCACTTCGCGTCGGACAGCGCCGCACCCCCGAAAGGCTCCATGAAAAGCGAGATCTTCCGGTACAGGAAGATCGGACGAAGCTTTTTAACCGTCGAGCAGCATAGAGGGTACAGCGGCACATCACACAGAAGCAGATCGTTGCTCAGGCTTTGCAGGCGCTGGTATGCCAGCGCCGCGTCCACATACTGGCCGATCTTGAAGGTCTCCTGCCGAAGCAGCTCCCGGTCAACCGGTTCATCGCTCTGGGCCATCAAATCCAGAGCGGAAATCGGCGTTTTTATCTGGTGTACCCAAAGCGTAAAATAATCTAGCCTGTCCCGCTCGGCCTGCGCCGCGGAGGCGGCATCCTGATTCCGGGCCTGCCGATAGGCGTTGGCCAACGTGCGAAAACCCTCCTCCGGGGTGGTAATCGCGTCCGGAAGCCCGGCTTCGTCCGGCGGGAGGTGGCTCAGCGCGGAGGAAAGCAGGCACGCCCTGCGGACGTAGCGTATGAAGGAGACAAGCGCCGCAAACCCAAGCCCGATCCCCGCCAGCAGCAACGCATATTGAAGCTCGTGCATGGTTCCCTGCCCCAGCAGATGAAGGCCCGAAAAAACCACAAGCAGCCATCCGGCCGTGAATACCGCCGTCTTGACGGTAGTAAACCATTCGCCTAACAACCGCAGCCAGCCGATCTTCTTCATGCTTCCTCCACCAGATAGCCGCGGCCCTTGCGGGTTGTAATAAAGTCCGGAAGTCCCGCCTCGTCCAGTTTTTTTCGCAGCCGGGCGACGTTT
>JAQUXV010000122.1 GCA_028692205.1 Eubacteriales bacterium | reverse complement strand
TTACAAACGCCATTCGCAACCACTCCACGCTGGAGGCGCAGAAGCGCGGCATTTCCACCGTATATCAGGAGGTGAACCTGTGCCCGAACCTGAGCGTGGCGGAAAACCTGTTTATCGGCCGCCAGCCGGTGAACAAACTTCACGCCGTAGACCGCAGAACTACCGTGAAGCTCGCCCAGGAGCTGATGGACAGCTTCGAACTGAAAATCGACGTTCAGCAGAACCTTGAGAACTATTCGCTCGCTTTGCAGCAGATGATCGCCATCGCCCGCGCGGTGGATATGGATTGCAAAATCCTGATTCTGGACGAACCAACGTCGTCGCTGGACGACGGCGAGGTGGCAAAGCTTTTTGAACTGATGTGCAAGCTGCGGGACCGCGGCGTGGGAATCGTCTTTGTAACCCACTTTCTGGAGCAGGTTTATGCGGTGTGCGACCGGATTACCGTGCTGCGCAACGGAGAGCTGGTGGGCGAGTACCCCGTTGCGGACCTTCCGCGCGTAAAGCTGATTGCCGCCATGATGGGTAAGGATATCGACGACCTGGCCAACATCAAACCGGAGAACTGCGAAGACCGCTGCGGAAGTACCGTGATCGATGCCAAAGGCCTGAGCCACGCCGGAAAGATCAAACCGTTCGACCTGACGGTGAAAAGCGGCGAAGTGGTAGGGTTAACAGGCCTGCTGGGGTCCGGGCGGAGCGAACTGGCGCGGGCCATTTACGGCGCGGACCGCGCGCAAACCGGCACGCTGAAAGTAAAAGGTAAAACGGTACACATTTCCCAGCCGATCGATGCGATGAAGCTCGGTATGGGGATGCTCCCCGACGATCGGAAGGCGGAAGGCATCATCGCCGATCTGTCAGTGCGGGAGAACATTGTTCTGGCGATTCAGGCGCACCGGGGAATGTTGAAGCTGCTGCCGATGAAGGAACAGTGCGAAATCGCCGATAAATTTATTAAGCTGTTGGATATTAAAACCCCAAGTCGAGAAACGCTGGTGAAGCAGCTTTCCGGCGGCAACCAGCAAAAGGTGATTATCGCCCGCTGGCTGGCGACTGATCCGGACTTTTTGATTCTGGACGAACCGACCCGCGGCATCGACATCGGCACCAAGACCGAGATCCAGAAACTGATCATTCAATTGGCCGAGGAAGGCAAGAGCATTCTTTTTATTTCGTCTGAAATCGAGGAAATGCTCCGTACCTGCAACCGGCTGGCGGTGCTGCGCGACGGGGAAAAGGTGGGCGAGCTTTCCGGTGATATGACGCAGGAAGGCGTAATGCACGCGATAGCCGGAGGTGAAGCCAAATGAGCGTGAAACAGGCGATCAAAAAAGTTACGAAAATGCGGCTGTTCCTGCCCATTTTCAGCATGCTGCTGGTGATGGCCGTCAACATTATCTACGATGTGGCCAACGGCAACGCGATGTTCAACTTCTTTACCATCACAATTAAGAACGGCGTGCTCTACGGCCGCCTGATCGACATTCTGAACCGCGGAAGCGAGGCGGCTATTCTGGCCATCGGCATGACGCTGGTGGTATCGTCTTCAGCCGGTGTGGATATTTCCGTCGGTTCGGTGATGAGCCTTGCGGGCGGCATGTGCTGTATGCTGCTGGCGGGTTTCGGCAACGCGAACGTATCGGAATATGCAGTCCCCTTGTGGGTCGGCCTGCTGGCAGGGCTTTTGATTGCGAGCCTTTGCGGGGCGTTCAACGGCGTGCTGGTCTCCTACCTGAAAATACAACCCATGGTTGCGACGCTGATCCTTTTTTCGGCGGGGCGCGCGATTGGGCTGCTGCTCTGCAACAGTACGATCGTGTATATCCGTGAGCCGTCATTCCAGTTTCTGGGCGGCTATTGCTGGATTCTTCCAACGCCGATTCTGGTGGCGGCAATTTGTATTGTAATTATGGGGTTCATTCTCAAGCATTCTGCGCTGGGCATGTTTGTGCAAAGCGTGGGCATCAACTCAAACGCAGCGCGGATTTCCGGTTACCAGTCCAAGCGGATTATTTTTACGACATTCCTGATCAGCGGCCTGTGCGCAGGCATCGCGGGGCTGGTGGCTACAAGCCGTATTTACTCCGCGGACACCAATAACATTGGATTGAACTACGAGCTGGATGCCATACTGGCGGTTGCGCTGGGTGGAAACAGCTTAGGCGGAGGCAAGTTCCGCCTGTCCGGTTCCATTATCGGCGCGTATACCATTCAGGCGATTACCACGACGTTGTATGCGCTTGGCGTAAGCTCCGCACAGGCGCCGGTGTTCAAGGCCGTTATCGTCATCCTGATTGTAACCATTCAGGCGCCGGCTGTGAAGGCATACTTCGCCCGTCGCGCGGCCACCAAAGCAACGCAGGGGCAAAAGGAGGCGGTCGGCGTATGAACGGATCGATTTTAACCAGGCGTTCCCGCCGGAGATTAAACAACAATACCGTGCTGCTGATGATTACCGTCGGATTGTTTGTGGTAATGTATGCCGCCGGATGCATTGTGTATTCCAACAAAGGGTTTGACCATCTGCAAACGTTCCTGAATATCCTTATCAACAACTCAGGCCTGATCTGCATCACCTGCGGCATGACCTGCGTTATGCTGACCGGCGGCATTGATATCTCAGTAGGCGCGCTGATCGCCATGGATTGTATGTTCCTGGCCGTAGGAATCGAATACTGGAATATGCCCGCCTCGATCCTGATGCTGCTGGTGATGGTGATTGGCGTTGTGTTCGGCCTTGTGCAGGGCTTCTGCGTTGGGTATCTGGATATTCAGCCCTTCATTGTCACCATTGCGGGCATGTTCTTTGCCCGCGGCATGACGGCGGTGATCAGCACCCAACAGGTTACCATCAAATCCAGCGAACTGTTTGTGAAGCTGGCAAACCTGAAATTTTACATGCCCTTCGATATCGGCGCGTATATGAATAACAAGGGAAGGCTGATGGTTCCGTATTTCCGGCTGCCGGTACTTGTGGCAATCGTGGTATTGATTGCCGTGTTCCTGCTGCTGCGGTACACCAAGTTCGGGCGCAGCCTGTACGCGGTGGGCGGCAACCCGCAGTCCGCCGCCCTGATGGGACTGGATGTGAAACGCACTCGCATGAACGCGTACATCCTCTCCAGCTTCCTGTGTTCCATCGGCGGCATCTGCTATTGCATGAACACCATGGCCGGTACGACCACGCAGGCGACGGGCCTTGAAATGGACGCGATTTCCTCGGCGGTTATCGGCGGTACACTGCTGACCGGCGGCGTGGGCAACGTGATCGGTTCATTCTTCGGCGTGCTGATTAACGGCACCATTTCCAGCCTGGTAAAAACCAACGGCAAGCTGATTTCTTCGTGGTCCAACGTGGTATCGGCCATGCTGCTTTGCTTCTTCATTGTGTTGCAGGCGGTGTTTGCGAAAATTAAGGAGAGAAGCAAGCTGTAACGGAGCGGCACACCTGCGCCGCCCCGCAAGCGACACCGAATGGTTTGCCCTTATGTTGCCGTATTTCGGCGCTGTGGCATCGGTGGATTCGGCAGGCGAAGCCTGATATGATTCGACCCATGCGCGCACGGCGTAAAACCCGGCCGAGTCTCCTGAATACGGGTATCAGAGTTGTGAGAGGACCTTCTTCATGGTAAAGCCAAGGGGCGCGGATCCGTTACGGATGCGCGCCCCTTGGTGACGTTTGCGGTTATACCCGTTCCCAGACCATTCTGTTATCGGTGAACGCGACGGTCAGCTTGCCGGCATCCCCAAGCCATGCCAGGAAGGACCGGACGGTGCTGCCCACCAATACGTACTGCTCGATGCTCATGGTCAGATGATACAAGTTAAATATGCCGCGAAGGATTTCCTCAAAATTTGTCGGCGTTTCGCAGAGCGTGAGGATATGTTCCGCAGCGACCAATGTGCGTTCGTGGTTGAGCCTTGCCAGCGCCGCCACGTTCGGGGATGCTTCGGCATGGGCGGGCACGAACATGCGCGCTTCCATGGACTCCACCATGATGAGTGTATCCAGATAAGCCTGCACATCATAGATGAACGGGATGCCATACTTGTCCAGTGTCGCCTCGCTGCTCAGGCAGTCCGCCAGAAACACGGTATCGTCCGGCGTGCGGAAGCCGACCATATCAAAAAAGTGGCCGGGCAGGGGAATCACATCCAAATCCCTGGGGAAATCCGGATGTGAAAAATCCAGCGCATCGCTTTCCTGAGCCATTATAAACTTATGCCGAAGCGCCTTGCAGGGGTAACCGCCGTAGAGAAAAGAGGGTTCCAACAGCGGATGACGCGTAAAATCGGCCTCGATGCCGTTGGCAAAAACCTTGCAGCCGGTTTGCGCCTGCAGGTATTTGTTGCCGCCGATATGATCGGCGTTGGAATGTGTGTTTACAATGGCGGTCAGCCGCCAGTTTTGCCGTTCCAGAATCTGGCGTACCTTACGGCCCGCGTCTTTATCGTTTCCGCTGTCGATCAGTACCGCGTTTTGGCCGTCCGGCACATAAACGCCAATTTTTGCCGGGCTTTGGATATAATAACTCTTCTCTCCGACCTGAACCAATTCGTACATTCAATAGGCCTCCGTTTAATCAGCGGGTTATACAACAGCCTCCGGCGAACAGCTTGCGCCGGAGGCTTGTTGAAATCCCAAACAGGGATTATTCTTTGGGTTTCGGTTCTGTGCCGGGTTCGGTGTTGCCTACGGGGCTTTCGTCCGCAGCGGGAGTTTCCGGCTCGGTTTCGTCCGCCGTACTTTCCGCTTCCGGTTCGACAGGGGTGTAACGGCCGCCCGGGCCGTCCACCGGTTCGGTTTCGTCCAACTCGCAGGGTACGGGTTTACCGTTATCCCCCTCGTCATCCGAAACCGTGCAGGAAACGGGTATGGTACCGTCGTCTTCCGTGACTTCGGGCGGAACGCCCGTCTCACCAGCCTCGGGAGTACCCGCTTCATCGGCATTAGGCGCCGCGGCTGGTTTTGGCGCGGCTTCGGGTTGGGCGACCTTCGCATATTTCTGTGCGCGAAGTACGCTCAGCTTGCTTTCGATCTCACTCAATTCGCTGAGCATACCGGAAAGCGAGTCGGGCAGTTTTTCCCCTTTTTGCCACAGATCAAACGCGCGCAGACTGAAATTGGTTAAAATCTCACGTCTGCGGTTCTCCAGATTGATTTCCGCGGCTTTCAGCTTGGCGTTGCTGGCAAGGTTGGAAGCGGTGGTGCCCAGCGCCTCCATACCGCGTAAAAATGTTAACCGCACTTTGCTTGAAAATGGGCTTTTCGCCATGCAAATCACTCCGTTTCCGAATATCGGTAAAGATCGTCGCGCAGGCGGTACAGCGTCGCCCCGCGCTTCTTCCTGTTAAAGACGTTCACCCACCATTCGACGTCGGCATCCGCGTCAAACTGCAGGTATCCCCAGCGTACGCCGTCGATACGCTTCCCGCGCATATTGCTGTCCGTCCAGTGTATCATTTGGGTTACAGGGTCGTAATCTCGAATGACAAACAAACTGTGTGGGCCGTTGCCGCCGCCGTAATAACCTACGATTTGCAAAAAATCGCCTTTTTGGATCTGCACCAATAGATTTCGCGCCAAATCAGCGTTTTCCTCCTCGGTAAGCGCGTCGTTATATTTGAATTGCGCGGCAATTTCGAAGGGGCTGCCGTCCTCAGCGGTTTCCGGCCGCCACTCGATGCCGTAGTCATAGGGGGCGCAATCCTTTTTGCTGTTGTTCTTTGGCATGTGCAGCGCAAGCTCCTGATAAGCGAGCATTCGGTAGCCTGCGCTGTAGGTGTCGAACAGGCGCATGACGAAGTTTTTACAAACGCCGATGTCGGTATCGGTCTCCGCGGGCGCAAACTGATAGCGGCTGTCCTGCGAATTAGCGGCGGCCAGCGCGATCATCCGGTCGATCAGCTCTTCTTTGGGAGAAAGTACCTTTACGGTCTGCTCCGCGTATGCGGAGGTTTTGGAGACGTCGGTATAACCGCGCACGAAGAGCGTGGCACTTTGCGTTTGGGGCTGATCGAAGGTAAACGTATGGGATATGGAGTCGCCTTCGCCTTCATATTCCATGGTTTGATCGGCAAGCGATAGCCGGATGTCGATCAAAGCGATATTGCCGCCTTCCACCTGAACGGTCAGGCTATTCGCGCTGCTGTAGCTCTCGCTGCCCGATGGTGAAACGATGTATACATAAGGGGAAGCGCTCTCCAACGAGACATCGTCGTCCGTTCCGGTCGCCATCGCCGGAGAAAAAGGCAACAGCAACAGAACCATGAAAGCGGATAACCAGTTGCGAAGTGGCATGGGCACACCTCCCCGGCAATCCGGCACCCCGGACTATTTGCCTGTCGCTCCAATGAAGGATGATAGCTCAGTATACCATAAACAAGGCATCAAAAAAAGCGGGCAAGCCCGCTGGAAAGCATAAGCGCAGTATAAATCCGCACGGACCGCAGGGGGAATAAACTCAATCAAGAACCCGCTGGGGGTAATACGGCTTCTGGCGAAGGGGAACGACGCGCTTTTATCTGAGAAGAAGAAACGAAACGCTCGCCTTGCAGGGGCAAAACTTTATGCCCGGCCGGGCCAGTGCGCCATCAATGTGGAAGCTTTGCACTCGAAGGAGGCGTTTTCCATGGGGATGATCTCGCCATCCATGTTCAGTCGCATTCCGTGGGAGGCGAGCGAGCAGCGAGCGGCGCGATAATGATGCGCGATTTTCTTTTTCATCAGCGTGCCGCCGAGAATGGCAGGTAAATAGAAAGGGATTCGCCAGCCGGGCAGGGGATCCACTACCATAACATCCAGCAAGCCGTCGTCTACATCCGCCGCCGGCAAAATGGGGATGCCGCCGCCGATGTAACGGCCGTTGGCGATGGTGCAGATCATGTATTTGCCCTTCAGTTTAATTTCGTCGCCGATTTCCACAATCATATCAAAAGGCCTGAACGCCCTGATAGCCGCGATAACGCCGTAAAGGTAGGGCCAGATACCGCGTACGCGCTTTTTCGCGCGAAGGGCAAAATCCAGCACCATTACATCGAAGCCGGTTCCGCAGACATTGATAAAAAAGGAGTTGTTAATGGTGCCCGTGTCCAGCGGCTTTGCGGGATGCGTGAGGATATACTCCAGCGCGTCTTCCCATTTCCGGGGAGTGCCGAGTGTTTTGATAAAGTCGTTGCCCGTGCCCGCGGGGATGATGCCCAGTGCCGTGCGTGTGCTGACCAGCCCGGCAGCGACCTCGTTCAGGGTGCCGTCGCCGCCGACGGACAGCACCGTTTCCACGCCCTCATCGGCCAGCGCGCGCGCAAGCTCCGTCGCGTGCCCGGCCCGCTCGGTGTAAAGCATCTTATGTTCAACGCTTCTGGAATTAAGCAGTTCATCGATCTTTTTACCGACGGTAAGCGCATAACCCGTACCCGCGATGGGATTGACAATAACAGCGATCATAGGGTAATCCTCCGGAT
>JAQUXV010000121.1 GCA_028692205.1 Eubacteriales bacterium | reverse complement strand
AACGGACCGCTGATCCTCGAAGGCATCCACGCCCTGAACGACCGGGTGACGCAGGAACTGCCCGAGCAGCTGACCTACGGCGTTTACGTCAGCGCCCTGCCCTGCATCAATCTGGACAACCACAACCGTATCCGCACCACCGACGTCCGTTTGCTTCGGCGCATCACGCGGGATGCGAAGTTCCGCGGCACAAGCCCCGAAAAGACCATTAATATGTGGCCCAGCGTCCGCGCGGGCGAAGAGCGGTGGATTTTCCCCAACCAGGAGAAAGCGGACGTGATGTTTAACACGTCTCTGCATTACGAACTGCCCATCCTGAAACGGGCCAGTTTCGCACTGCTTTCCCGCATTCCCCAAAGCGCGCCCGAGGCGCTGGTGGCTCATCGGCTGCTAAAATTTTTGCAGTATTTTCTGCCCATCGAAGACAAAGTGCTGGACGAGATCCCGCCGTTAAGCATATTGCGGGAGTTTATCGGAGAATGTACGTTCTACGACCGGCATTGACTTTTTTTACAGATTAGAGTATAAGAAGATGTTTAGCCCTACGCGAAGGTGAATGGGAGGCAAACCAAAGGTGCAGGTTGTTAACACAGTCATCGGGGTGATTAACTGGCTCATGACCCTGTGGCTGGTTTTAATCATTTTTTATCAGCTTTATATCAGCGTATTTGGTTTCAAGCGCTCTACCCGGGATTACGAGGATCACGATCCAAAGCTTAAATATCTGGTGCTCGTGCCCGCGCATAATGAAGAGCAGGTCATTTCCGGTATCGTGGAAAATCTGCAGTCTATGGACTACCCCAAAGAACTGTACGATTTCTATATCCTCGCCGATAACTGCGAGGATCAGACGGCCGCTATCGCGCGGCGTATGGGCGCAAAGGTGCTGGAAAGCCACAAGGAGAGCCCCGACACGCCTACCGGCAAGCCCATCGTGCTGCAAAAAGCGCTAAACACCCTCAAAGATTATCACGAAAAGTATGATCTGGTCATGTTTTTCGACGCGGACAACCGCATTGATACCAACCTGTTCAAAGAGGTCAACAGCCAGTTCATCGACCATCCGGAAGCGGATATCGTGCAGTGCTATCTGGGCTGCAAAAATAAAAACGGTCTGGTGGCGCTGTACTATTACATGAGCTACACCATCACCAACCGTTTCTTCCAGTACGCCAAAAGCCGCATCGGCATCAACTGCGTCATCGGCGGCACGGGCTTTGCCGTGCGTTCGGAATACCTTAACAAGCGCGGCGGCTGGACAGCCATGTCGCTGACAGAGGATTTTGAGCTGCAGGTGGAGGCCACCTGCGAAGGCAAGCGTATTCTGTGGAACAACAACGTCCGCATCTACGATGAAAAGCCCACCCGTTGGCGCGCCAGCCTTCGCCAGCGCATTCGCTGGGCGCAGGGGCACTGGTTTGTCTGTTTCAAAAACACGCGCCGTATTTTTCGCGCGTACAAGGAAAAGCGCATCAGTTTTGGCGAATTCATCAGCACCTTCCTGTATGTGTACAGCCTCACCCCGTTTATCGTAATGATTATCCAATTCGCTCTCAGCCTGATATTGCAGATTTTCAACTGGACGGGGCTGCTGCCCACCGCGCAGACAGCCCTCACCTTCTGGGACTGGTTTGCCGTCAACTATCCCAGCCTGTTGGTGTTCCTGTATTCGTTCATTATTCTGTTTTATGTGGCGGACTGGCTGGACAACCACGAAAAATTCCGTCCCCTGTCCCTGTTTGTGAATATCCTGAGCCTTGTGCTGAACACCGTCATCGTTGCGACGGCGCAGATTTGGGGCCTGTTCCGTTTCCGCCATCAGAATGTGTGGGTAAAAACCGCGCACCGCATCAACGCTCCGCATGAGGGCAGCCTGTATGATCCCCGGCCGGAAAGTTCCGGCCGCGCGCTGAACACGGCGGAAAACGGCTACCCGATCTGAGGCGGCCTGTTCCTTACGGTATTTCTCCCCGACGGTTTATCACCGCTGTCTGCCGAAGCGCAGTCTTATAACCGCGTTTCGGCTATAGCCCCCGGCCTTTTCCTCCGCCCGGCGCATTTACATGCCAACGCGTTGAACCGGCCGTGATTTTGCATAGGGAAAGGGACGAGACCATGCGATATTGGATCGTCGGGGCCGGCCCCGCAGGCTGCACGCTCGCGCGTGCGCTGGCCGAACGCGGTGCGGACGTAACGGTTTGGGAGCGCAGGGCGCATGTCGCGGGCAATACCTTTGACGAGCCGGACGACGCGGGCGTGCTGGTACACCGGTACGGGCCGCACATTTTCCATACGCGGGACAGGGAAGCTTATGATTTTCTAAGTCGTTTCACCGAATGGTACCCGCTGGAACATCGGGTGCTGGCCAACGTACACGGCAAGCTGCTGCCGGTGCCCTTTAACCTGACGGCGCTCCGCATGGCGTTTGACGCGCAGAAGGCCGCTTTGCTGGAAACGCAGTTGAGAGATACCTACGGGTACGGCGCGCGGATCAGCATACTGGAGCTGCGCAAGCGGCAGGAGCCGGCGTTAAAGGAACTGGCCGATTACGTATATGAGAATGTTTTCCGTTTTTACACTCAAAAGCAATGGGGCAAAGCCCCCGACGCGCTGGATCCCGCCGCGATGGCGCGTGTTCCCGTGCTGATCAGCGAAGAGGACGGGTATTTTCAGGACCCGTATCAGGGTATGCCTTTGCAAGGCTTTACCGCCCTGTTTTCCCGGATGCTGGATCATCCCCGCATCCGTGTGGAGCTGGGTGTGGACGCCTGTAAGCGCATGGCGCTGCACGGCGATACCCTCACGCTGGACGGCGCGCCTTTCCACGAACCCGTCGTCTATACCGGCGCGCTGGACGAGCTGTTGGGCTGCCGGCTGGGGCGTCTGCCTTACCGCACACTTGATTTTGCCTTTGAAACGCTGCCGGTCGACTCCTTCCAGCCGGTCGGCGTCGTAAACTATACGGTCGACGAAGCGTTTACGCGCATCACCGAATTCAAGAAACTGACCGGGCAAACGCTGCCCGGCGTTACCACCATCGCGCGCGAGTATCCCCGCGCCTGCGGCGAGGGCGATACGCCCTATTACCCCATCCCCGATCAGGCCAGCGCCGAACGGTATGCAGCCTACCGCCTTCAGGCCGACCGCTGCCCGAACCTGACGCTGCTGGGGCGTTTGGCGGAATACCGTTATTACAACATCGACGTTATCGTCTCGCGCGCGTTGGAGACAAGCCGAGCACTGACAGCATAAGCATTCGCCGCGCGCCGCCGGTGCGCACGGCCTTTTGCAATCCATTCGGTAAGAAGGAGTAAGCCAATGAAATTGCTCACGGTTACCGTGCCCTGCTACAATTCGGCGGCCTATATGGAGCGCTGCCTCAACTCGTTGCTGCCGGGCGGCGCGGAAATGGATATCATCGTCATCGACGACGGTTCCACCGATGAAACGGGCGCAATTGCGGATCGCTACGCAAAAGAGTCCCCCGATATTGTGCGGGTCATTCATCAGCCCAACGGCGGGCACGGCGAGGGAATCAACCAGGGGCTTAAAAACGCGCTCGGCATTTATTTTAAGGTCGTGGATTCGGACGACCGGCTGGACCATGATTCGCTCCTGAAACTGCTGGACGTGCTGCGCCTTTACAGCGCCGAAGGCAACCGGCTGGACCTGATTGTGAACGATTACGTGTACGACCAGACGGATCGGGAAGCCGTGTTTTCGGTCAATTACCGCGCGGCCATGAAACCGGGCCGCCCGCTGACGTGGGAGGAGATACGCCGCTTTCCCATGCATAAGCAGTTCATGATCCACTCGCTGGTCTACCGCACCGACCTGCTGCGGGGGATGCCGCTGGAGCTTCCCAAACACACCTTCTATGAGGATAACCTCTATATTTATCAGCCGCTGCCCTATACAAAACGGCTTTATTACCTTAACGAGCCGCTCTACGGGTACTTTATCGGGCGGGCGGATCAATCCATCGCGGAAAAGAATATTCTGAAACGCCTTGACCAGCTCAGCCGCATGGCGGAACTGATGGCGACAAGCTATACGCTCAAGCAGCTCAAGGCGCTGCCGAAAAGCCTGTGCGGCTATATGCTCAACAACTGCGCCGGGATGCTCGCAACCACTTCGGCCCTGCAATTCATCAAGGGCACGGAGGAAAGCATGGCGCTCAACCGCCATATGTGGCAAACCATTCGGGATTTTGACGAAGCGCTCTACCTGCGGCTGCGCCGCCATCCGCTGGGCCGCGCGGCGTCCCCACAGGGCAAAGCGGGGCAAAAAACACTGGTGGGCGGATACCGCTTCGTGCGAAAGCTAATCCGGTTTTAGCCCGACGGAACCAGCAGAGTACAGCTTCCGGGCCGGGGAGCTGCGGTGATTTTGGCACTACGGGGAGGAAGCGACCGGCAGCCGAACCAGACGGCGCTTTACGTTGCTTCCCCCATTCCCTTGCCCGCGCGGCGAAAGGAGGCGTCTATGGCTACGCTTCGCCCATGGATGCGTAAAGCGCAGGCGCTTTTTACCCCTGCCGAGCAAGCATTGCTCGTCCCCTATCTTAACGATGTGCGCGCGCGTATCGACCTTCATCCCCGGTTTATCGAGCCGTTGATGGACGATCATGTACGGGCGCTGCGTTGGTATGCCGACCACGGTCTGCCGCTCGCCGAAGCCATGAAGCGGCTGGACCCCGCAAACCTTGGGGATTTCTATTTACGGGAGCGCACCGCGTGGTATCCGCTGGATGTCGCGGCGAAGGTTTACCCGCTCAGCATGGGGCTGAAGCGGATGATGATGTTCCGCCTGTCCTTCTACCTTACAAGCGCCGTCGAGCCGGAGATTTTGCAAATGGCGCTCACCTATACCATTCGCCGGTTTCCCTACTTCGCAACGACAATCAAATGCGGATTCTTCTGGCATTATATCGACAGCGCCATGCGCCGTTTCGCGATCCGGCCCGAAACCAAGCCGCCGTGTTCCCCTATCCGCCTGAACGCCATCAGTTCCCCAACTTTCCGTGTCGTATGGTTTCACAACCGCGTCAGCGTGGAGTTTTTTCACGTATTGACGGACGGCTCCGGCGCGATGGTATTTTTGCGGACGCTTTTAACCGAGTATCTGCACCTGCTGGGTGTTGATGCGCCTCCGGCGCCGGGCATTTTCCCCATTGACGAAACCCCGGACCCCGGCGAGTGGGCGGATCACTTTGCGCAGGTCGAGGAAAGCCCCTCCCTGAAAGGTTTTGCCGATAAAAGAGCCGTACAGCTGCGGGGTATGCGGGCCCTCGCGCAGCCGGCGCGCGTACTGCACTTCAACCTGCCGGTCTCGGAGCTGAAACGCGTCGCCGCGGCGAAAAACGCGTCCGTTACCGCGCTGCTGCTCGGCTGCATGATGCTTGCCATGAAAACAGCCGCCGAGCGCCATGGCGGCGGACGAAAAATACAGGTACAGCTGCCTGTGAACCTGCGCAAGTTTTTCGATACGAAAACACTTCGGAACTTCAGCATGTTCTGCTCCATCCGCCTGCACCCTTCGGAAATCGCCACGCTGGAGGAGATTTTACCGAAGCTTTCCGAACAGATTCGGCAGAACGCCGATCGGGAAAGCCTTGTGCGCACCATTACCCTGTCCCGCAAGCTGGTGCGGCTGCTTCGGTTTGTGCCGCTGATTGTCAAGCGGCCGATCGCTTACCTGATCTACGGACATTTGAGCGACAACGTATTCACCACGACGTTTTCGAACCTTGGCGTAATCACGCTACCCGAAGAATTCGGCGATTATGTGGAGAAGTTCGATTTCGTGCTCGGCCCTTCCGTGAAGAACCGCGCAGTCTGCTCGCTATGTAGCTATGACGACCGCGCGGTGCTGACCATCATTAAGATGACGGCATTCCCGGAGTTTGAAAACGCGCTTTTCGATCAGCTGGCAAGCATAGGGCTTGAGCCGTATGTGGAGGGCACCGCCTGACGGTGCCGCGTCCCGGCGACGAAGTGTTGCCGGTTTGGGAAAGGAGCTTGCCTATGGCTGCCCGGCAGATGCAGGTTCACATCATCTACCCCGTTCAGACATCTCTCAGCTTTTGGCGCAGCAACCGGCTGGAACTGCTGAGGCTGCTGTTTGTATGGCTGGGATATCTGTGCGCGCTGATTAATTTTCTAACCGGCGGCACGCTCTGGTCGCTGGCCGTTATCGGCGGGCTGGTGTTGCTTTGGGTCACCATTTTTTACAAGCCGCTTGTGGAAAACACCGCCATCAAGAAAATTTCAGACGTGGGGATTACCGTATGCCTGTATCTGTTCCTGCTGGAAGGGGTTTTCGGCGGAAACTGGAGCGGGTTTGTCGTACCCATCGTGCTGTTTTCCGACCTGATTGTTGCCGGAACCTATTTTCTGGCGTTTTTCAAGAAAGAGAAACGGAATTTTCTGCCCCTGTTTGAGCTGACGCTTGGCGGGCTGATCGCGATTTTTTGCGGGCTGGTCGGCTGGAGCCGTCTGGACTGGCCGCTGATCGTCGTGGGCGGTGTAAGCCTTGCGCTGATCACGCTGACCGTAGCGCTGCACTTTCAGGCGATCAAGCTGGAATTTCAAAAGAAAATCCACCGATAAAATAAACCCCCGCAGGCCCGACGCCGCGTTTGCGGCCGACAGAAAGGAGTTCGCCGTATGGACAGGCAACAGCTTCTCGCCCAGATCTCGCAGGCATTCGCCCGGCTTGGCATCGCCTTTACACAGGAAAAAGCCTCCGATCTGGAAATTCACACCGAGTTCGTGAACGCCGGTTGGAGCCTTGGGAAAAAGAAATTTCGGTACGATGCCTTTATCCGGCTGGATGAGAACGAGAAAACCGCTTACCTGTGGCAAAAAACCACCGAAAGCAGCGCCGGCGTCTCGCTCAGCGGCGGGTTTGAAACCGCTACCCAGTCCGGCGGAACCATCTTCCGCAAGGTGAAGATCGTACAATACGCCCCCGAAGGAAAGGTGGTCGACTTGAACCTGAACCTTGGAGAAATCGCCAAAGCCGTTAAAAACACCGCAAAAGAGAACGGCTGGAAATTCCGCACCGCTCTGCGGCAGGAAAAAGCCAAATATCCACGGTAAAACGGCGGCGCTTCCCACTATGCCGTTCCGGAGAACACGTACCGGCTGCTCTTTGATTTGAATTGTATTGAAGTAAGCTTCCGCTTAAAGGCTCCATGCGCCTGCAATGGCAGACGCATGGAGCCTTTTTTCCGTCTTCTGTTGTGCCCCGGCTGCACCGCTATGCGGACGCCTCGGCTATCGTTTCCAGCAAGCAGGATTGTCAACGCGATTGCGTGGGGCCGAAGCCGAATCGGCCATACCCCGCCGCGGCAAGCCCATAGGTTACCATGGTGTTACCTTCGGTGTTTTTCGCAGGCATGCAGCTGCTAACGCTTTACCCGCATCTGTTTTTATTCCGCCGTCTGCCGCCAGAGCCGGTAGCG
>JAQUXV010000003.1 GCA_028692205.1 Eubacteriales bacterium | reverse complement strand
TGGGTTTCGCTGAGCGTGTACTGCCCATAGGGGATCTTCACAAAGCGGGCAATCCCGTCCGCATCCGAAACAGCGGTCATGATCTGCTCGCCGTAGACATTGAGAAGCGCAAAAGCCGTGCCTGCCAGCGGATTTCCTTCCGTGTCCTCCTTTTTGAGAATGATCTCGTTGGGACAGTTCACGACCGTGGCAATGGGTTCGGTCGGATTGACGAAGCTGCCGTCCACGGTGAGCTGGATGCTCGTGTCGCTCTTGAGGTAACCGGTAGGCGGCGCGGTTTCTACAATGGTGTAGTTACCGTAGGGGATCCTCTCGAAGCTCACCAGCCCGAGTTCGTTGGATACGGCAGTCATTAACGTTGAGCCATCCGCTTTTAGCAGTGCAAATTCCACACCAGCCAACGGCAGGCCGTCCTCATTCTGCTTACGCAGGGATACATGGGAATAGTCATCGCGGATGACGGTATCGCCCGTGACATTGCCGTATTCGTCCACCGTGAAGCTCATTTCCGCTTCGCTCAAGGCATAGCCGTCAGGGGCGAAAACCTCGCGGAAGGTATACGTTCCAGGCGTTACGGGAATATCGGGGATTTGTCCGTTATCATCCGTATAAGAGCGGTAAATCACCTCACCGCTGCTATTGCTGACTTCAATCAACGCGCCGGGAAGTGTGTTCTCGCCTGTGATATCCATCTTGGTCAGGGTGATTCGGGTGTAGATCAGCTCGTCATACACGGGTTCGGGAAGCGCCACGCGGATGACAGAATCACTCTGTGCCGAGGGATCGAGGGTGATGGGGAAAACATCGGGATTCAGCTTCCAGCCATCGGGCGCGGACAGTTCCTTGATGTAGTAATCCCCGTGCGGATAATGACCTGCAAACGTCAGGTTGCCATCGGCATCGGTTGAGCCAGTAGCGACGAGTGTATCAGCCATCAGCGTGCCGCCGTTATAGTGGATATCCTTATCGTTGAATAATCCAAAGACAAAGCCCTGACCGGGAGCATTGGCAATAGCCTGCGTCACTATACCGTCATCATGGTTGGTTGTTTTAAGAATCTCCTTTTCTTTCTGCAACGTTATTTCCACTGGAAGATACTCGTTGACGAGAGTGATTTTCGTTTCCACGAGGGGCGCTTGATCATCGGCATATACCAGATCAGCCTCATAGTGGGTATCATCGAAGGCGTACCCTTCGGGCGCGGCGGTTTCGATCAGGTAGTACCTGCCAAGTGGCAGCAGCATGGAAGCATCCGCGCCGGAAGCTGTGGTGGTGATGGTATCCACCAGTTCATCTTGCTCATACCAGAGGGTACCATCCTTTCCGATGATGGTTTCGGCGGCGCGAACCTCGAACACAACACCCGCCAGATACGCTTCCTCGTAGATGGGTTGCTGAATCTCATTCCCATAAGCGTCTGTCAGCGTTTCAAAGCCTGTAAGCTGCAAGCCTTTCTTTTCCACGACGATGTTGCCCTTCACCGGCTCGTTGGGAATCTCGAGCTCCAGCAGGTACGCTTCTCCCGGTTGGTTCATGATTTCGTCACCAACGAACACATCCAAGTCCTCTGTCAGGATCAGATAGCCATCCGGGGAAACCAGTTCCTCTATGGAATACAGGCCGTAGGTCACGGTTTCAGGCAGGGTGACTTCACCCGTCTCATCTGTATAGAAGGTGTCAATAGTTGCCTCATTGGGATAGTGGACGGTCTGCGTCACAGTTTTGCCTTCGCTGTCCTTTAACTTGAAAGCTGTGTTTGCCACGGCAATCGTGTTGCCTGTTTCCGCATCCACCTTGATGAACTTGAGACGGTAGCGGATCGCTTCATTGTTAATGGTCAGGATGGGTGGGTCATCGGGATCTTCCGTGCCACGGATGAAGATGTCGATAGGACTTTTAATGGCGTATCCATCCTGCCCCTTAACTTGCTTGAGCACGTATACGCCATAGGGAAGGAGCTTGGCTATGGCATAGCCGTATTGGTTGGTGGTGATGTAATCGCGCTCAAATTCGCGGGCATTTTCATAGCTCCCCGCACTTTTCAGGTACACCTCAAATTCCGCGCCCGCTTCGGGCGTTTCCACAATACCCGCGTCGTCATGCACCTCATTATCCCCCAGGAATTTCACGATGGCATACCGGCCTGTCATGATCTCGTTGGTTTTCAGCCCTTCGTAGAGAACGACGGCCTCTGTGGACTGCGTAGCAGCGCTGCGGGCATCCACGAAGAAGGTTGTTTCGCTGGGTTGGTAACCTGTTGGTGGTGTAATCTCCACGATCTCATACAGCCCCGGCCACAGCTCGTCCGTCGTTACGGAAGCATCGTCGCCTGCCGTTTTCAGGGAATCCACCACAATATCGCCCTTGGCGTACACCACATTGCCTTGACGGTCGGTGATGTCCGCGCCTGCCAACACCTGAAACTCCGCGTCGGTAAGAATGCCGTCACCTCGCGTGGCGGGAGTGCTGATGTTTGTGGGTTCAGGAAGATCATTGGACGCTCTGGCGTTTGAGGAAGCATTGGGATTGTCGCCGTCATATTCGTCCGCATCCCGCTTGTAGAGCTTGAGCTTAACGGTCACAGGGCAATTGGTAACGAACAGCTCCGTCGTTTCGTTGGATTTCACAGTAGCGTCCAGCGTGATTTCTTCAAATACGTAACCCGCTGTTTCGCCGTGCTCCCGGACGATATACCGGCCTTTGCGCAGCGGTTCGGAGACGGCAATGCCGTCCGCGCCGGTCACCATCGTACATGCCAGCCCTTCGCCGTATGCGTCGTTGTAATAGATATCGAACTGCACGCCCTCAATGGGATTGCCGTTCAAACAGTCGGTTTTGGTGAGCCTGAGCCAGCCCTTCGTAGGCTCGTTTTCCACAACGATCTCATAAGTCTGGCTCTCCGTGTCGATAACAACCTCGGTGGAAAAGTTATTGTCTATAAAGTGTTCTGGTACTGCCGTTTCCTCAACCCTGTACGTTCCCCATGTTAACAGGGGAGATTCAGCAATACCGTTTGCATCCGTAGTGATGACGGCGACAACCTCGCCATCGTTGCTGCCGTTATGGGAAGGCAAGCCGCTGACACGGGTAATGGTAAATTCAGCGCCCGAAAGAACTGCTCCAGTAAGCTGATCTGTTTTTACGATTCTGATTTTGCCCTGTATAGGCGTGTTGCTTGCGCTGATGTCCGTAATCTCATCGGAAAGAACAACGGTATTCAATTCGGCCAGTTCAGACACATAACCGACAGGGTTTTCATGTTCCCTGACAATATAGCTGCCCTTGCACAGCGGTTCGGAAACAGCAACGCCGTCCTCACCGGTCGTCATGTTGCCCACCAGCTCGCTGCCATACTCATCGTTGGCATAGATGTCGAATATCACGCCCGCAATCGGCGTACCATCCAAAGCGTCTATCTTCGTGATGCGAATCCAACCCTTCGCAGGCTCATTCTCCGCAACGATCTCGCAGATTTGGCTCTCCGTGTCGATAACAGCCTCGGTGGAAAAGGCGTTATCTACGAAGTGCTGCGGAACCACCGTTTCCTCTATCCTGTACGTTCCCCATGTCAGCAGGGGAGATTCCGCAATGCCGTTCGCGTCCGTAGTGATGACGGCGACAACCTCGCTATCATTGCTGCCGTTATGAGAAGGCAAGCCGCTGACACGGGTAATGGTAAATTCAGCGCCGGACAGGGCTTCCCCGGTAAGCTGATCCTTCTTGATAATTCGGATTTTGCCCTGTATAGGCGTATTGCTTGCGCTGATGTCCGTAATCTCATCGGAAAGAACAACGGCATTCAATTCGGCCGGCTCGGACACATAACCGACAGGATTTTCATGTTCCCTGACGATATAGCTGCCCTTGCGAAGCGGCTCCGACAGGGCAACGCCGTCCTCACCGGTCGTCATGTTGACCACTAGCTCGCTGCCATACTCATCGTTGGCATAGATGTCGAACACCACGCCTGCAATTGGGGTGTCGTCCAAAGCATCTGTTTTCGTAAGGCGAATCCAACCCTTCGCAGGCTCGTTCTCCACTTCGACCGTGTAGGTTTTGCCGTTCTCATAAGCTTCGATCTCGATGGAGAAATTGTTGTCCACGAAATGTTCCGGCACCTTGGTTTCCTCGACCCTGTACCGACCCCAATCCAGCCAGCCTGTTTCGGCAGCGCCGTTTTCATCGGTGGTGATGACGGCCGCCACTTCGCCAATACCGTTTCGACCGGCGGGCGAGAACAGGCGTGTGATGGTAAACTCCACGCCGGACAACGGCTGTTTGGTCAGCTGGTCTGTCTTGACGATCCGAATTTTCGCGGTCATCACATCGTTGGCAAAGGTTACGGTGGATACCGTCCCCGCGGTCACCGATACACTCTGCGTACCCGTCACGCTGACGGTATAGCCCTCCGGGGCGGTTTTCTCCCGAATGCGATAGGTTCCGGGTTGCAGATTGGCAAAGGCCACGGTGCCGCTCGCATCGGTTGTTTGCGTTTGCAGCACATTGCCCGCCGTATCAAGCAGTTCGAAAACCGCTCCCGCAAGCACCGCTCCGGTAATCGCGTCCGTCTTGGTAACGGCGACAGATCCCAACGGGACTTCAAATTGAACGGAAACGGATTTCATCTCATAGGGAGAACCGTACTGTGGAATCAGCATCTTTTGAAGCTCCACGCTGGGTACGCCCACAAGAAAACTGGCTTCCTCATCCTCGGAAGAAACGGACTCTACAGTCAGGGTAAAGCTGTTTGCTGAGGAAGATAGCGACACGGTATCGCCGCTGTTGAGATAATAGTAGCTGCCGTCCGAACCCGCGGTGTTGCCCGTCAGGCTTCCCACGGATTTGCTGACACGCATCAGATCGGCATCGGTAGTCAGCGTCACCGTGCCGGTATAGGTTCCGTTTGCGGATGTGACGGACTTACCCGATATATTGATGTTGCCCGTAATACTCGCGCGGGCGATGCCATTTGCCGCCAGCCAACGGGCGTATTCCAGATAGACGGCGGGAGCCTGTCCACTGGCACGGTAGAAGTTGTCCATGTCCCAATAGCTGCGCACGTACTGCGCGCCTTCCAGCTCGCGGATCACCTGCCGAATGGCAAACTGCCCGGCCACCCGCGACCACACCTCATTGTCCGAATCACTTCGGTTGAGCACCATGAAGGGATAGGTGTGGCGCAGTACCCACGCGATGGCGTGCAAAGTCGAATCATGGTAGATAATGCTGGAATAGCCGGGGGTATTGCGATACGAATCAATATCCACAATCAGATAGGGGCCTGTGGGTTCCTGCCCGCCGCCGGAGATATTCTCGCCCGGGCCGGGATAGTTGTGCTCCAGGCAGTAGACCGTGAAGCCGTTCAGATAATGCGGCGTCGCGTAGATCGTGCCGTGATCCGTCGATTTGGCGATCTGCAAATAGTCGCTGTCCTTGCCCGAACTGCCGTATACGCCGCTTTGTCCGACATACAGGGACGGAATTGCCGCGTTGATGGTTTTCAGGCTGAAGCCGTTCATGGGTGTTGTAGAACGCAGGAGACTGAATGTCCGCGGTACGCTCGTAAAAGCATAATCCGTCACGGTGAAATCCTGCTCTGTTGTTTCCTCTGTTTCAGACGTCAGCACATAGAGAGTGCCGTAATCCGTCCATTTCAGCGTACCGTCAGCGAAATCGTCGCCGTACATATAAAGCACCCTGTACCAGTAACGGCCAAGGCTATCCTGTTCAACCGTTTCGACCTGTACAGAGGCATCGTTTACGAAAACGCCAAGGGACAGTTCTCCGTCGTAATCATCCGCGGCCGTTTCGTCAATGCTGGGATATACCCTTGTACGGGTCGTAATAGCAACGAAGTCCCCGGCTTGTGCGGAAGGCGGTTCCGCGGCGGGGACTTCGGTCGGTTCTTCTGTTACTGGTGCTTCTGTCGTTTCGGGAACGGGTTCCGGCGTGTTTTCTTCTGCCGGTTCTTCTAATAGGACGGGCTCCTGCGTTGGCGTGCTGGTTGGCTCTTCCGCAATCGGCTCCTGTGTTGGCTCTTGGGATGGGATAACCTCGGCAGGTGCTTCGGTAGGCATAGCCGGTTTTTCGCCTGCAATAACGAAAGCGAGCAACTCGCCCGCGTCGGATGATACCCACGCGGCGTGCTGCGTATCAGCCAGAACGTTGGCTTCCTCATCCGTGAGAAGCGCATCCGAAATCGTGGCTTCGGATACGTAAGCTGTTATGGTTTCACCAGCGGCGGTCAGAAACCAGACTTTCACGCTGCTTGCATCTACACGCGGAACATACTCTGTCGCCAGCAGCACAGCGCTGTCCTGCGTGATGGTGAAAATGAGCTTGGTTCTGTCCGCCGTGGCATATACATCGGTAGTGCCCGCCGTCATAACGTAGACATGACCGTTAGTGGCAATAGCGCTTTCAATACTGTCAGGGACGGGAACAGCGGTTTCATCAGGGACAATTTCTTCCTCAGGCTCGGTAACCGTAGGCTCTTCTGTCGGCGCATCTTCCGGCACAGGCGTTTCTTCTGCTTGTTCGTCAGATGGCGCTTCATCATTGGAGCTTTCAGGCTCTGCGGATGGTTCGGTTGCTTCGGGCGTGTCAGGTCCCTCCGTTTCAATGGTTTCCATATCCGTAGGCGGTTCCATCGTCTCTTCCGAATCAACCGTTGATTCGGCTTCCGCGAAAGTGGTAATAGGCAGGGCTGAAACCAGCAGCATTACCGACAGCAGCAATGCGAGGAGTTTGTGAATTTTGAGCATAGATTTTTCCTTTCGTGTTTGTTATTGCTGGACGGCCATCACCAAAAGCCGCCCGTCCCTGCCGCCGTAGCTGCGGTCACAGGTAATGAGCGTCAGAATGTGATCCGTTGCCAGCACCGTAATGCCCGTATCATACAGAGATTGTGATTTGGTCTGCCAAACAAAGGCTAAGAAGGTGTCCTCGCTTGCAAAATCCGCCGTGGACGGTTCCCAATCGCCATTGTGCATATTGAGAACAGCGAAGATTTTGTAGGTACCGGCATGATAGAGCGTATCGAAGTAGATGGTGTCGTGGGCTGCGTAGAATGCTTCAACCTTGTAATCGAGCAGCGGGCTGAACATCACCTGATCGTTGCTCCTGATATGATGCCCATAGATGGCAATGTTACGACTTGGTGTATGGAAATCCGTTTTACCGAGTGAAAACAACGTGCCAATGTAGCTCTGTTTGCCTGTGAACGTATGGTTCAGGTAGTAGTCTGTATCATCCGTCTGCACGACGGGGTAATCGACTGTCGTATCGGGAATCCGCAACCATCCGATGAAATCCACATTGGCGGCAAGGCAGGCAGACAAGTCTACGCCGGTATTCCCTTGTTCCGGCTCTGGCAATGAGGATACCGTGGGAGATGGCAGAGCGGCAGATGCTGATTCGCTGATAGGCGAAATGGGATTGGCCGCCATCACAGTGGTGATCGGTTCAATAATGTCGGCAAATTGTTCTCTACACGCAACGTATTCCTCCGCGTCCTGCGCGATTTCCATTTTCGTTGTCAGGAAGGGAATGAAAAAGGCTGTCATGCCTGCGAGAAACAGGGTGACAGCCAAGACGAGAAGCGGTGCGCCGTTATGCTTTTTCCGTTTCCGGGGACGATCGTGGATGAAACATCCCTCCTCTGTGTATAACTTGTCGATCATGCGGTTCATCGCTCCAGCTGTTTGGGTTTTGCGGTGCGCTCAAGTTGTTTCACTTTTGCCTTATGCTTCTGCATCTGCTCCTGAAGCGGGGGTTTCTTCTCCCGCTTGATCTCCTTGGCGGCATATTCCTTGAACGCGGCCGTCAGCGCGTCCGTGTCCTTAGCTTTGAAAAACACGAGGTATCTGGGGTGTTCCCCGGATACATCCTTCTTCAACGCGTAGTTCACGCCGTATTTACGGGCGACGCGCTCGAAGGACTTGATATTGCCGTCCGTAATCTCGATGTTGGTTACACCCTGCCCCTGCCCGATCAGCTGCTTGACTGTCTGCTTTCCCGTGGGAACTTTGTGCAGCTTTTTGTTTTTCCGATGGGCAAGGTATTTGGCAATGGCGGTTTTCAGGCCGTGGGCTGTTAGCTTTGTTCCTCGAATAGCAAGCGCAACCGACCTGTTTTCAATATCTTCCTGCATGATCGTTCCTCCTCTCCGATCTATCTATCCTTTCGCTTGCGTCAAGATGGCACAATCAAAAGAGCAAAGAGCATTTCAACATCATGTGCCGTTCCTTTCCGCGCATCCGCCGCCGTAATACTCATGCTGGAACTGCGCCGTATAGTAATTGTCGATGGTTGCGGGAGCGTTGAACAGCACGGTGAGCAGATACCGCTTGATGTTGCGAACAGGTGTGGTGTTGGCTTTCAGGCTGTTCATGACGTACTCGATATGCTGACTGTTGATCTTGAGCAGCCGTTCCTTGACCAGCGACGCCGGAAGGCTGTCGCCTGCAACGGAGATTGTCGGGCGCGACGAGCAAAGCGTTTCAACCATGAGATCGACGATTTCGTCCAGCTGCTCAATGTTTGTTTCGTAACCTTCCGAGAGCTCGAAATAGTCGATGTTGTTTCGCACTTGGCTTTGAAATTTCTTCACCATATCCGTCAAATCCGATCTATCCGATCCATCCCTCTGGTCAGATGGATGGGATAGAGGGATGGATGGATAGATTGATGTTATTGATGGTTTTTTACTCTCTGGATACGTCTTTGATTCTTTAGTATTTAATTGCGTTGGATTTCCCAACGTTGGCTTATCCAACGTAGGGTTTTCCAACGTTGGATTATCCAATATTGGATTTTCCCACATAGGTGTTTTCCACACGGCAGTTTCCGTGTTGGTTGGCTGCTCATGTCTCTTGGAAACGTTGTCAGATAAGGATTTCGCGTGTTTGGGTCTTTCTTTCTCCGCGCTGTCCATAACGGGATTTTCCTGTGTGGTACTTTCCAATACAGGCGAATCGGAAACAGACTGCGGATGCTCATAAATCACATATTCCGTTCCCGACAACTGCCCTTTATCGTTGCGGCTGCGGGCACGAACGATATAGCCCGCCTCCTCCAGTTCCCGAATTGCCTGCCGAATCGCGTCAACCCCTTCCTTGCTGATGGCCGCCAAGCCCCGAAGGGTGTAATCCCATTCATCCGGCAAGGAGAGCATGATGGACAGTAGCCCTTTTGCCTTTAGAGACAGCATCCGATTCTTTAAGTGGTGGTTTGACATGACCGTGTAATCACGGGTGCGCTCCACACGAAATACTGCCATTATGCAAGCCTCCGTTTCTTTGACAACCGCCTAACGAGAGGCTTCGTGTTGCCGTTTCTTTTGCCACTGTTCCAGCAACCGGATGATTGTGGTTTCCATCTGCTCCGGCGTATACGATTTGGGAAAGTATTTGCGGAGCTTATCTCCCGTAAAGGTCAGTTTATCCTGCTCGGGCTTCTTTTCTTCGCTCATGATAGCGCGCATCACATCAATGGACAGCGAATCCTCACGGCTGAATTTCTTGAGCCGTTGGGCTTGGGAGAGAGAGGGCGTTGATTGCTCGCTTTCCATCGCGTCCAGCAGAAGAACCTGTTCTTCGATTTTCAGGTAGGAAAGCTCCACCGCAGGGTTGAAGGCGACCTTCTTATCGTCTACGAGGTTGAGAAGATCGGGAATGAGTGCGGTTAGGCGAATAAAGCGCTGGACTTGTTTGTAACTGTCGCCGGCTTGATTGGCTACCATTTCTGTAGAACACCGGAACTTCTGGCCAACTTGGCCAGAAGTTAAATCCGACCGTGAACCTTGGTGCTTGATCGCATCCAGCTTCATCTTATAAGCGAACGCCCGCTCACTCGGCAGCAAACTTTCCCGCTGCAAGTTGCTGTCCACCATTATGATGGTTGCTTCATCATCATCCAGATCACGGACGATAACAGGCATTTCGGTAAACCCCGCCAATTCGCAGGCGTGGTGCCGCCGATGTCCCGCGACAAGCTCATATCCGCCTTCTTCCAGCGGTCTTGCAATGGCGGGAACCAACACACCGTATTGCTTCACGCTCTCCACCGTGTTCGCCATGGCTTCGTCATCCTTGACTTTGAAAGGATGATTGCGAAAAGGATGAAGCGCCGACAGATCAATCATCTGCACCTTTTCCCGTTCTTCGTCACCACGGGTCTCCTCGGTGGTAAAAATATCATCGTAGCTGCTCAGAGAGATGTTTTTGCCGCTGCTTTTCAATTTGCAGTACCTCCTTTGTCAGATTGCGATACGCTTCCGCGACTTTGCCTTTGGGGTCATGGGCGAAAATGCTCTTGCCCTCTGCGCTGATTTCGGCAGCGCGGACGGAATGCGGGATTTCCGTAGCGAACATATTAAGTTTTGTGCCATAGGTATCACGGAGTAAACCGCTGATCTCTTTGGCGTAGTTAGTGCGATTGTCCACCATCGTCAACAGAATGCCGTCGATTTTCAGCTTGGGATTAATCTGGCGGCGAACCTTGTTGATGGTCAGCAGCAGCTGTTCCAACCCCTTCGCGGGAAGGTACTGCGCCTGTACGGGAATGAGTACGCTATCGGCGGCAGCAAGCGCGTTGATGGTCAGCATCCCAAGTGAAGGCATACAATCCAGCAGGATATAGTCATAATCGCGTTTGATGTCGTCCAGATATTGCTTGAGTACCTTCTCGCGGCTCATGGCGTTGACCAATGATACCTCCATGCCAGAAAGTTCGATATTGGCAGGCATGAGGTCAACACCTTCCTCATGCCTGAGAATGCCTTCCTTAGGTTGAAGCGGCGAGTCCACCAACAGCTTGCTCATGATCTGCGACAGCGTGATAGGCAGCTGATCGGGCTGGGGATACCCGAGGCTTACGGTAAGCGATCCCTGCGGATCGGCATCTACCAGCAATACCCGCTTCCCTTCCCGCGCCAGGCCGATACCAAGATTTGCAGTGGTCGTTGTTTTGCCAACGCCGCCTTTTTGGTTCGTAACGGCAATGATATGATTCATTTCATCTTTCGCCTCCATACAAAATAAAAAACACCAAACGAGCCACCCGCATACGAAATGCAGATGGCTCGTTTGGCGTACAATGTTCAAGTCTTGAAAAGCGAACTATCATTGTTCGCCGACCTCTTGTGCTAATACTTTGCTAATATCTCAGCGTTTTCTCAATAGCACGAGGAGGTACAGAAGGTTATCTATGGAAATTTGCTTCGCTTGCTTTTCTTTGTATGATGGGACTTCCATGCACTGTATGACATTTGAGCGCATCATCAGCCTGCGAATATATTAAACTCCTAAGCGGAAGGCCTCGGGTTCGAATCCCGACGGGAACGCCACTTTCAAGGCTGGAAACCGTTATAATTCAACGGTTTCCGGTTTTTTGTTCTTACTCACTTTCTCATCAAATCTGTTAATAAAATGACCTCGTTTTCGCGTATTAGCAGTTTGCTCATAAAGGCGGGCATTCCCGAATTTTATTGATTAGCAGAAAATCTGTTCATAAACCGTGCGGTTTCGGGGCCATTTCGGTCGTCTTTGGGGAACATTTGCTAATACGATGTTTTTCTCCCGCTCTGAATCTGCTAATAAACTTAAGGATGATTAGCAAACTGGACGGACTGGAGAACTTTGGCGAGCAAGGATGTGTCCTTGGCCAGAAGCGCCGCCAGCGCGCTGGCATCGACAATGGGCGGCGCCGCTTGCACAGGAGCGGGATTACGGACAGGCGTCTGATTTGCGCTCATGCCGCCCTCCCGATAGAAACTTGCTTCCATTTCTGAGGCAAGGTTCTTGCGATCCTCATCCAGAATATGCGCGTACCGCTTCTTGACCATATCGGGCGTATTCCAGCCGCCGTCGCCCTGTACCGCCTTTCATCGCCCTTGGAGAGCTTTGCCTTGCACTTTAGAACGGTTGGCAAAACACAACTTCTTCTTAGCGTGCTAACACATTAATCGTTCCTGTAATTGCCCGTTGCGGATTTCATACACGATATCACATGCTTGTGCAATATCGGCGGCACTGTGGCTTGCCAGCAGAATGCACTTTCCCTTTGCCTTAAGGCTTTGTAACAGCGCGTGAATATTGGCGACACCCTGCTTGTCCAAACCGTTGAACGGCTCGTCGAGTATCAGGATCGACGGATCCTCCATAATCGCCTGGGCAATGCCGAGACGCTGACACATGCCCAGCGAATATTTACCGACGGGTTTCTTATTCTCCGGCTCAAGACCAACCATACGAATAACCTCGTCAACACGCGCTTTGTCTGCTTTCCCCGATATGCCTGCAAGCAGGGCGAGATTGCGCCGTGAGCTGTAATGGGGTAAAAACCCTGGTGTTTCTATAATGATCCCCGTGGAAGGAGCAAAGTCCACATCTTTGCCGATAGTTTTACCAAGTACGGTTACGCTGCCGCACGTCGGATGGATAAAACCGCAGATGCAGCGCATGAGGGTGGTTTTTCCGCAGCCGTTGGGGCCGACTAGGCCATAGACGTAGGAACCTTCAAAGTCAACGCTGATCGATTCCAGCACGGATTGCTTTTCATACCGTTTCGTCAGTTCATGAAGGCAAATCAATAGCGATCATTCCTTTCTTTGAAATATAGATCCATGGCCTTTATGCGCCATAGCATTGCAAGCACCAGCAGTGCATCAAGCAGCACGTAGGCAACGAGCGTGTACTGTACAGCGGTCAACTCGTTCCCTTCAAACCGGCTTGCGATAGAGGTTATCGTAGCGAAATTGGTCGGCATCCATCTCAGCCAACTCGGCAGCATCTCCCACATCACCGTCACACTCAGCGACAACAGAGAAGCATAGAGAATAACCCCGAGCCCCGGCTTGCCGCATAGTGTACACAGGAGGATGACCAGCGTCATTGTTACCCAAAAGGCGAAAAGTACGGCAACTGCATATAAATTTGCGATAAACGGAGACAAGATTCGTATATACGGGTATATCAGCTGTACCTGATTAGCGGCATTAGCGTCGGCAGCGATTCGTTCAGCATCACTCCAACCTGTTCCGGGAGTTATATTGGGTAATGTCAGGAAGAATGTTGAGAGCAGCATCAACAGGATCATCAATAGCGTAACAACAAAACAGAACATGATTTGAGCAAACAGCCATGTTGTACGGCTCCCTCGCATTAGCATCGGGTTTTGCCATGCCGCGGGGCGCGGTATTTCAGCCATCATAACCAGGAACATGGCGCTTGTCATGGCAATGTTCCCAAAACCCGACGAAAGAAAATAGAAAATGCTCTCGCCGGGGTGGGCGTAGAGTCCTGAATTGGCAAGCCAGTAGTTGAAGCTGCGCGCGTTCATATAGGTGATCGCCAAAATCACCAACACTGCGATCCACGTTCTTAGAGAATAAAACCAATCCACCATCTGACCACGGAGGATGAATAGGAGAGGATGCTTTTTACGCATGGCATATCCTCCGTTTCAGCCCGCCCCAATAGAGAAGGATGGCCGCAGCCAGCAGCACGACATAACAAACGAGGCAGTTAACATCCCCATTGATCGTTTGCGCATCATTAAAAAGCGTATCAGGAGACGGCAAGCGAAAACCGAACAGATAGTATGTTAAATTAGCACTCCAAAGTTTGAAAAGAACGGTCGGGATGACGAGAACCAGGATTTTATCGGGTACCCACAGCGCCGTCGCCATTGCGACGATCGCCCAGATGCCGCCTGAAAACGCGATGCCCAGACCGATTTCCACGAGGATCGGTAACGCATGGGAGACGGTTGACCACGTAGAAAAAAAGCTTTCTTCCCAGAAACCAATTTCGTGGCTTGGGTAATGTACCGGATCATAGGGAAGCGCCAGTATATGCCAGAGGCAAGCATGGATCAGAAAAGCTCCGCCTGTGGCTAAGGCGCCGGCGATGAATGCACAGGTACATTTTCGAAGCGCATATATTTTTCTTGACGACCGGATGAAGCTCCACTCCAGTTCGCTCGAACGAAGATCATCCACTTGGGCCGGTGAGCAGGTTAATGCGGAGCAAAACGGAATCAGCAAGATTACACCGCCGAAAAAGATACCTCCCAGCGTAAGCTGTAATGCGCTCTCCCGATACTCAAGGGGTAAGTGATCCGGCGCAAGCCATTCCGAATAGTAGGCTGGAAGCGCATAACCCTGAAAAGCGAGAAATAAAACGAGAAAAGCAAGCAGAAACTGTGGAGAGAAGATTGCCCGCTTCAGTTCGGCCTTCATTGCTTACCTCCCGCGTCGTCCCAGGTCAGAAAACCGGGATAGGCGGCGCGATCCTTGTCGGTACGCAGATAGTCGAGCATTTCCCCGGTCTGCGCGTTTATCACGATGGTTGCGTAAGCTAAGCTGTCCGCTTCGAATACATCCTCGTCTTCACTGTTTGGAATGTCCTTTTCGGCATCGCTTTCATACAGGCAATTCAGCTGCCACGCCGGTACTGCGTAGTAATGCCCTGCGAATGTTTTAGGCGCGGTATAATCGGGATCATCATAAAGCACGAAGCCCAACTGCAACTGAAACACCTTGCGAATATGTCCGTTTTGGATTTCCGCTTCCAGAGCGTTCATGACGGTGCCCAGCGGGCATAGCGGGATGTCCGCGGCAATTTCCTGCTCCGGCTTAAGCATCTCCACAACCACATTGAGCGCATCACTTGCGACAACGTTGGCAGTCATGCCTGGCGAATAGTAGCGGCTATCGCGCTTTTGGAAAGCCATTCCGGCATGGCACAGCAAGGGGATTTCATCCACCTGCTGATAGAAATACAGATAGTACTCTCCGGGATCTATCGTTTCCTGTGTTTTCGCATCTACAAAATGAAAAGTGCTCAGCCGATACGGATTATCAAGCGCGAAGTCATCCGGTTGATACCCGAACGTTGCAAGCGAATCACGAACCAGGGCAATGGCTTGGCTCAGGGTCAGATCGTTGCCGGGGGCGTAGGCTCTGTCCATTTCTTTTGGGGAAGCGAATACCGCATATGGTAATTTGTCTACGCGACCGGGTTCGGGCTCGGGGAAATAGGGGGTGTTGAACCAAACGACATTATCTTCCACGCGTCCCTGCGCCACGAGCGTGGTCGTTTCCTTTGCCTGCGGGACATCCGAAGCAGCGAAACACATGGTGTATACGGGGAGTACCGATACATTCGGAACGATAATATCCACATCTACGGCAATTTCCCTGCCGTAGGCTTCATACGTCTGGTGCCAACCTTCGGCCGCTTGCTGCCGGAGCGTTTGAATGGAATAGAAGCTCTCAGCCTGCACCGGACAACACAGCAAAGAGATGAGCACCACAAGGATGGATAAAGCATGCTTTTTCATGGGCAGCCTCCTCGAACGTACATATGTCTTATGCGCGGCGAACCGTAAAGCAAAGGCACGACTAGCCGAGGATGGAAATATGAACCATCTCGGCTAAATCGCATATTTTTTTCGTCGTCAGGTGTTGATGCTGAACCCTTGAATGGCGATGAGGGAGCCTTTGCGGTTAATGAACCCGGAACTGCCCTGCGATTGTAACCGAGGTTAGTCCGTAATTATCAGCATACCTTGTGTTGCCGCGGCCGCAAGGCGCGTAATACGCATTTTGCACACACCCACCGTTGGTGCTGTAATAAACACTGTTGGAGGCCATCCACTTCGAACCGATATAGTTGCCACCCTGCCTATCTGCGGCAATCAGATTGGTATAACCGGCAGCACTCTGTGTAACGGAGTGACGTACTTCAATGTACGTTTTTGTTGACAGCTTTTTCTTGTAATTTCCGGAGAAACCGAAATCGGAACTGGTGCCGTTGGCCGAACCGGCAGTGAATGAGAATTGGTAATTCGTCGTGTCGTCCGCCGCGCAAGCAGTGGCAATGACAAGGCTCATAAGCACTAGGACGATAACAAGGATACAGGACAGTTTCTTCATGGCTGGTTTCCTCCTTTTATTTTATCTTTTCAGATCTATTGGGATCGTTCCACCTCAATACGGATATAGGGGCATTTCGATGAACGGCTATTTATGGATCGTATCACGAAGCTTTGCAGGAACGGGTGATTCGAATAAGCCGTGTATGCTTGGGAGACCTGCGCAACGAACCCCGTATCGATAGATCCAGCGGCTGACGGCGGATAAGAGTTTCATCCATTATTCCTCCTTCATTTCTACCTGTTGGCTGAATTATACATCCTGACACTTTATTAAAATGCCCATGGCGCCGAATGGGTCCGATATGGCGTGAAATGATAATTAAGAATGAATGCGTTCGCTTGAGAGGCCCTTCATTCTGCCCGTCGTTTGTGGGATGTTAACTTACCATAACATCGTTGACATTGGTATATTCTTCTTGTATCATAACAATGTTTAAACAGTCCAATGCAATAAAAAGGTCGTATGTCGTAATGCATATCGTTATTTGTGAGGATGAGCCATATTATCAGGATGTGATATGCACCGCTATCGACAAATGGATAAAAGCATCGGGCAACTTGGATGTTGCCTGCACATGCTTCAGTTCATCCGAAGAATTCCTGACTCGCTGGGAAAACGGACTATCTGCCGATTTATTATTTTTGGATATACAAATTCCCTGCGAATTGAATGGAATGTCGCTGGCAAAGAGAATACGTCAGCGCGATCAAACCGTAGCTATCGTATTTGTAACAAATTTCGCAGATTATGTTTACGAAGGTTATAGCGTCAATGCATTGCGCTATTTAAAGAAGCCCGTCCATGACGAGGATATTTTTTCGTGCATGGATATTGCTTATCGTCGGCTTTCATTGCTGCAACAAGAAAAACTCTCCGTCATCTGCCGAGATCAGCGGCTGGCTTTGCCATTTTCAGAAATCCTCTATGTTGAGATGCAGTCGCACTATGTACGGCTAACAATAGCACATTCAGAAGAAAAACCGGAAGTACGTGCCCGTTTACGCGATTTTGCCACACAACTCCCTCAACAACTCTTTGTTCAATGCCATCGCAGCTATATTGTAAATTTGGAGCATATTCGTCGTTTTACGCGAGAAAGCCTGACAATGTCCAACCAGGATAGCGTCCCAATCTCTCAAACCTTTGCCGCGGAACTTCGAAAGCAATATGATTGGTACTATATAGGCAAATGATAGTGGGGGTGTACCGAGGAGGCGATGTACTGTGACGACCGGATGGATCGTTTTTGAAATTGCCGTTAACATATTTCAGGCGTTCCTTTCTTTATATTTTCTCAAAAGCTGCGTACCGATCACAAAGCCCAGCAGGGTGGCGGACGCAGCCTGCGTTGTGGCCTGCTCAGGTTTTTATACCCTTTACTTGTTTTTTGACATTGGCGTTACGGACAGTGTCAGTGTCATTATTTATTTTATCTATCTGCGGGTCGTTTCCAAGGAACGGTGGTACGTTTTAGCCTTATGGTCGCTCACGCAGGAGGTGGTCCTGCTTGCGGTTGTCGGCTTGATGATGGAGTTGTGCCTGACATTTACTTCAGCTACCTATGATATGCTTATGCAGCCTGGCTCGCTTCGGGTAGTATCTGTTTTATCAACCAACTTGGCGCTTTTCCTTGTGGTTTTCATCTTCTCACACAAAATGAAAAAGCGGAGTTCACCATTGGCACTTCCGGCGCTTCTTTATTTTCTTGGGACAAATGTCGCCGTTTACCTTGCAATAGAGATGATGTTTTCGATCCAGGTAACTCAACTTCACCATGCCGACTGGCATCTTTTTACCGCATATGGCGCTATGTTTGCCTGCTCAGTATTATCTGTGTTTTTATACCATATTATGACTGACGTTGTACAAAAAAAGAACCAATCCCAGATTGCGTTGAACCACGCTCAGCTGACTAAGCGGCATCAGCAAGCATTAACAGAAATGTACCAGGATACGATTGCGCGCCAACATGATTTTAAGCATCAATTACAGACCATTGAGCAGTTGGTAGCAAAAGGCAACTCTGAAGCGGCTAAGGCGTACCTGTCCGAATATGAAAAAATAATTGGTGATAACGATGCTTTTTTAACGGGGTCTATCGCTGTTGATGCCTTACTTACCGCAAAGTTGATAACTTGCAGGCAAAACAATATTGATTTCCGCCTTTCACAATATCCGTTAAGCGATTTGCCAATCAGTGAGGTGGATTTCTGTGCGATTGTGGGCAATTTACTGGATAACGCTATCGAGGGGGTGAACCGCATACTCGATATAAAGAGCCGGAGATACCTTCATTTGTATTTTAACCGTGTGTGGGATACTTTTACCATTCGTTGTGAAAATAGCATGGCGCATGAAACCATTAAACAGAATGCAAACGGATTGATAACATCAAAGCAAGACAATGCAATGATTCATGGATATGGGATCCGCAACATTGAGGGGATTGCTAAAACGGCGGACGGTTTTTGCAGCTTTAAAGCACAGAATGACACATTTGTGGCTTCTGTCATATTGCCCTACCCGATGCATAAGGAGCGTTTTGTTTGCACGACTTTGCTGAAATGATTGTCCGGACATTGGAGAAACGGGGAGTGATCATTGCTGATGACCATGAAATATACATCTATGGATTTGAGACGGCGCTATATACGCTTTTCAGTACAACGGGGCTAATTCTAATCGGGCTCTTACTGGGCCGGACAACCGAAACATTGATAATGGTCACAGTCTTTTATATCAATCAAACACTTGGCGGTGGATTTCATGCTTCAACACATCTGAAATGTTTTATCGCGATGGCGGGTGGGCTGCTCTGCTGCCTTGTTTCCTTTGCGTTCTCGTTTAACCCTTTTTTATATGAAGGTTTAGGGATTGTAAGCCTGATACTGCTGCTTAAATACCCGCTGGTATTTCATGAAAATAAGCGTTATTTATTATCTCAGAAGAGAAACCTGTGTAGGCGTTCGAGGTTCGCACTACTCATCCAGGCAGTATGCTTGTTTGCTGTGGCACTGTGGGGAGAACAGGTTTGCATTCAATCGTTCGGTATTGCGCTTTTTGCTTGTGCAATTTCAAGGCTTATAGCCGTTCATTTGTCAACGTCAAAAAGGGGTATGCCTTGACAAGGATCAAACGCAACGCTGTTCATTAACGCCGGCGCACAGCAGCACGATACGCCTTTAATCCGTATCGCCTGCACGATTGCCAGCGGAAAAGCGGCATGCTATAATCATACACAGCATAAGAATTGTAACGATTGTGTGGTGAAGTATCCATGGCAAAGGAAATGTACATCGAGGGCAGCCATGTAACGCCGGTGGTGAAAGCGCTGTCCAGTGATTCGCGGATGAAAATCCTGACGATGCTTTCCGAGGGAGATATGAATATCCAATCAATCGCAGAGCGGCTGGATTTGTCTAAAACAGCGACGCTTGTCCATATTAACGTGCTGGAGAAGGCAGGGTTTATTACCAGCAAGTATCAATCCGGATCGGCAGGGAAAAAAAGAATCTGCCACAGGGAATACGACCGGCTTGTGTTTGATTTCGATCCGGTTAAAAGCGAGGATGAGGAAGAGACTTATTACGAAAATGAAATCGCGGTCGGCAATTATTTCGGGTTCGACGCTTGGGCGCCCTGCGGCCTGGCAACCCACAACCATATCATCCGCAAGTGGGATGATCCTAACACGTTTTTTAGCACGGAGCGTGTAAACGCCGCGATTGTCTGGACGGCTTTCGGTTATCTTGAATACCGAATCCCGATGGACCCGCTGTTTATCGGCCGGCATATCACGAAAATTAAAATCAATATGGAGCTGGCCGCCCACCATATGGTTAAAACGCACGAAGCGCTTACCCTGCCGCCGGGCATCGCGGTGGACCAGATTACCGAGGATGTTACCGACGTTACCTTCTGGGTCAATGGCGTGGAAATCGGCACGCAAACGGTGGGCGTGGGAACCTCGCGCGAGGAAGCGATATTCACGCCGACATGGTGGCGGACGCTGCCGTATCACGGAGAGCTGGTGAAGCTTTCCATCAACGAAGGCGGCTGCTTTATCAACAAATGGAAAACCAATGATACCTTATCGGGAGAGATCCTCGACGAGCAAAACCGCTACCTTACGCTTCGTATCGGGATTAAGCCGGATGCAAAGCATATGAACGGGATCATGTTATTCGGGAGCGATTTCGGGCATTACAACCATGGACTGATGATCAAGTTCTTCATCGAGGACTGATCCCGTTTCATTCCCACGGATGCTGAGCCTGCCGCATGCTTCGCGGCAGGCTTTCTTGCTTGCTCCCGGGGAGGTTGTGCGGAGGGCGGCATGAAAATTGTAAAAGGTATTGACAGCCATATATGCAACAAGTATAATAAGACTAAATTTAGATAACACGTAAATGATAAATGATACTATTACAAGACACACGGCATACCATGGATTGATGCGCAGATTGTGCGCTCGATTAATACATCTGGAGGTGTTTCCGCATGAAGAACAAACTTCTTTCCCTGCTGCTTTGCGCGCTGATGCTGGTTGGCCTGGTTCCCACGGCCCTGGCGCAGGACGCAACGAACGTATCCCTGCTTGTATGGAACGAGCCCAACGAAAACCCGGAAATGAACATGTACTACCAGGCGGGTCTGGCTACCGGCATCAACGTGGATGTAACCGTCGTTCCGGAAACGGAATACTCTTCCAAGCTGAACCAGATGATTGCCGCCAAGAACGATGCGGATATCATGGTGGTTTGGGAATGCGATCTCGCCAACTTCGCGGCGGCGAAGGGCATCCTGCCGCTGGATGATTATCTGGCGAATTCTACCATCAATACCGACGACTTTATCGACGCGGTTGCGAACCTGTCGGCCGGATTGGGCGCCACTTACGGCCTGCCGTGGTGCGCCGCGACCGAAATCATGTACTATAACAAGGATATGTTCGATGCGGCCGGCATTGCTTATCCCACAAACGACTGGTCTTACGAGGATTTCCTGTCGGCTTCCAGAGCGCTTACCCAGTATAACGCGGATGGCTCCACGGCTGTTTACGGCTGCACGCTGCCCAACCTGCAAACTTGGTGGGCCGGCGTCGGCATGGCGGGAGACCAGATCTTCGATCCCGCGACCGGCGAACTGGTGATTGGCGACGGCGCCGTAGATTTTGTTACCGATTGTGCCACGCTGGTCAACGAAGGCGTGATGCCCTCGCCTTCGTCCGATGACGCGGACCTCTTCTCCTCCGGCATGGCCGCGATGAGCTGGCAGGGCAGCTGGCAGATCTTCACCTACGCCGATATGCTTACCTTCAACTGGGATATCGCTGCGCTGCCTGTGAACAAGTGCCAGTACAACACCCTGCACACCGGTTTCTACACCATTGCTTCCACCTGCAAAAACCCGGATGCCGCGTGGAAAGTTATCGAGTATCTGATGGGTGAGGACGGCCAGCGGATCAACAGCTCTTCCAGCGGCAACCCCTCTGCGCTATTGACCATTGCCAATAAGGGCGCGTGGAAGGTGGAAAGCGCGAAAACCATTACCAACTGGGATGCTATCACCACGTCCCTTGCCTGCGGCGTGTTCGGATACACCTGCCTGCCTTCGGGCGTAACGGGCAACGCGGTCAGCCTGTTCGAATCCGCTTTGCTGGGACAGATCACCCCCGAGGAAGCCGTACAGCAAGCCTCGGATTACGCAGCGGAGACAATCGGTTACTGAGCGTGACTAAGGTATGGAAACAAGGATGAAATCCTTCCACAGGATAATGAGCCTTCGTTTCCTCAGGGGTTCCGATGTTGGGGATCTGGCGACAATGGTTTCGGGCTTACGTTTGCCGAACCGGGCTTGATGCGGGTTTACCTTTCAGGCCACGCCATCGGGCAAAGACGAGTACGGGCGCAACCATCAGGCCCTTTCTGGATTGCCTCTGAAAACAACGGACCCGCAGGGGCCGCCGCACGTATCGCAGGCGGCGGCCCTTGCTTTATAAAGGGAGGTCTGTGTATGGGATACGGGATGACCCTCGCCCAAAAGAAACGCCGGCGGCGCAACAACCTGACGGCGTATGCCTTTATGAGCCCATGGTTTATCGGATTTGGGCTGTTTTCCGCTTTTCCGATTTTATACATGTTTGTTATCAGCCTGACCAACCGCAAGCTGGTGGGTATTTCCCGGTATATAGGATTCAAGAACTATATCAATATGTTTAAAAGCGCGACGGTGATGAATTCGCTCAAGGTTACGATC
This sequence comes from Eubacteriales bacterium, assembly GCA_028692205.1. The sequence goes on along the minus strand of JAQUXV010000003.1, from coordinate 14,557 downwards.
ATCATCACGCTCGGCATGATGGTGATCACCACCATCTGGGCGTTGCTCACGGCCATGCTGTTGAACCGAAAACAAATTGGAAACAAGGCTTTTCAGTTTTTTTACTTCATTCCGGCGGTAATCCCCACCGTGGCACTGGCCTATGCCTTCCGAATGGTTTTAGGCAACGATACGGGAATCCTCAATTATCTGCTTTCGCAGCTCACGGGGCAGCGCATTGTAATCAATTGGCTGCTCGACGTTAAAACCGTATATCCCTCCGTTTTTTGGGTCACTCTGTATACCTACGGCACCGGGCAGATGATGCTCATTTTCCTGTCGGGCCTGAAAGACGTTCCCCAGGAGTTGTACGAAGCCTGCGATATCGACGGTGCAACCCCGTGGCGCAAATTCGTCAGCGTTACGCTGCCGATTATTTCTCCGGTGCTGTTGTTCAATATGGTGATGGGCAGCATCAGCGCGCTCAACGGCTCGTTTGCGCTGCTGTACCCGCTTACCGCCGGCGATCCCAACGGTATGACGAACGTTCTGAGTCTGGCGATTTACAAAGAGGCGTTTTTGAATTATAAGGTCGGCTACGGCGCGGGGATTTCGGTTCTGCTGTTCATGATCGCGTGTTTTTTGGCCGCCATACTGTTCCGGCTTTCCAAGAAATTCGTCTACTACGAAGTGTAAGGAGGACGTGCCCATGAACCTGTCGCTAACCAGGCGTCGCCGCAGTAAAAGGCGCGGCGCTGTAAACGCCCTTCTGATTACGCTTGTGAAAATACTCGTGGCACTGATCCTGTTTTTCCCAATCATCTGGATTGCCTCCAGCTCGCTGAAAACGCTGGTGGAGGTCAGCCAGTTCCCCCCGCGCCTCTTGCCCGCGCAACCGCAGTGGAGCAACTACACGCGGATACTGGAGGATGTATCGTTTTTTCGGTACCTCAGCAACACACTCTTGTTGATTCTCGGATGCACCAGCGGAACGCTGATTTCCTCCTCGCTGGTTGCTTATCCGCTTGCCCGAATGGAATTTCCCGGCAAGAAGCTGTTTTTCTCCCTGATTATCGCTACCATGCTGGTGCCCGGCATCTCGCTGATTATCCCGCAATACCTCATGTTCAACCAGTTTGGCTGGCTGGACACGCTGCTGCCGATGATCGTCCCCTCGTTTTTTGCATATCCCTACAACGTATTCCTGTTTCGGCAATTCTTCCGCAGCATTCCCAAAGAACTGGATGAAGCTGCAAGCATCGACGGATGCAACCGCGTCGGTATATTTTTTAAGGTTTTGGTGCCGCTGTCTAAACCTACGTTTGCAACGATCGGCGTGCTTTCCGCGGTATTCTGGTGGAATGAACTGACTCAGCCGATTATCTACCTGACTCAGGATACCTGGAGGCCTCTGACGGTAGCGATGATGGTGCGCTATACGCATTTTGGTGATTTTCCGTTTGCAACCACCTGGCATACGCTGATGGCCGCTTCCGCGCTAATGATCCTTCCGCCTATGCTGCTGTACCTGTTTGGATCGAAATTCTTAATCCAGGGCATTAAAACCTCCGGGATGAAGGGCTGATCAAGAATAAAGCTGGAAAGGAAGACCCCTTATGACACGTCTGATGCCACGGCCCCTGCAGGATATCAAAATTACAGACCCTCTGTTCAGCCATTATATCGGGAAGCTGCACAGCGAGATCATTCCCTATCAATGGAATATTCTCAACGATGGAGGGGCCCCCGGCACTCCCGAAAACCGTTCTCGTGAAGAAGTTTCCAAAATGCTGAGCGAAAAAACTTCTCATCAGCTGGAGGGTTCCGACGCTATCGAGGACACCCCTGTTGCCAGCGGCTGCTTGCGAAATTTCCGTATCGCCGCGGGGCTGGAAGAGGGCGAACGTTACGGCGTCATCTTTCAGGATTCCGACTTGGCCAAATGGCTGGAGGCGGTGGCCTACAGCCTGCAAACACATCCCGATCCGGAGCTGGAGCAGCGTGCGGACGATTGCATTGCTTTGATAGAACAGGCGCAGTGCGAGGACGGATACCTGAATACCTACTTTACGCTGACGGAGCCCGGCAAACGGTGGACAAACCTGATGGAGGGGCACGAGCTTTACTGCGCCGGACACTTGATGGAAGCTGCCGTTGCGTATGCCGAGGCCACCGGAAAGCGGCGCTTCCTCTCGGTCATGTGCCGGTACGCCGATCTGATTGATCAGGTTTTCGGGCCGGAGGAAGGAAAGCTGAAGGGCTATCCGGGGCACGAGGAAATTGAACTGGCGTTGGTGAAGCTGTATCACGCAACGGGCGAAAAACGGTATCTTGATCTGGCGCTGTACTTTATCAATCAACGGGGGCAAAAGCCGCTGTACTTTGTTCAGGAGCTTGCTGCGCGAGGCGGGAAAACCCATTATAACGGGGATTTTATGATGGACCCAACCTATGCGCAAATCCACAAGCCCCCTCGGGAGCAAACAACGGCCGAGGGCCACGCCGTGCGCGCCACCTACCTTTACTGCGCCATGGCGGATCTGGCGCTGGAATATCAGGACGAGGAGCTGTGGCAGGCGTGCCGCAAGATATTTGACAACATTCGCAATCAAAAACTGTACATCACGGGCGGCATTGGCAGTGTGGAAAAAGGGGAACGGTTCAGCGGGAATTATGACCTGCCCAACGACACCTGCTACTGCGAAACCTGCGCCTCCATCGGGCTTGCGCTCTTCGCGCTCAGAATGTGCCGCATGGAGCGCGACGCCGCTTATGCGGACGTGATGGAAAACGCGCTGTATAACCGCGTGCTCGCAGGGGTAAACCGTGATGGAAACCGGTTCTTTTATGTAAGCCCGCTGGAGATCACGCCGGATTTCTGCGACCACAGCGCAAGCCTTGCCCACGTGACGCCGGAACGCCAGCAATGGTTCGACGTGGCTTGCTGCCCAACCAACATTGCTCGTACGCTGGGCTCGCTTGGGCAATATCTGCTGAGTACGGATGGGGAAGAAACGTATGTGTACCTGTACCTGTCCGCCGAAACCGCGCTGGGAAACGGCGATACCCTGTCCCTGCAGACCGATTACCCGATCAGCGGAAAGGTACGGCTGCAATTGCGGTCGGGAAAGGCGAGAAAGCTGTGGCTGCGCATCCCCGGCCATTCGCCGCTGAACAGCCTCAGGATAAACGGAGTGGAAACCCAGCCGGAGATCCGTAAAGGTTTTGCGGAGGTCTGCTGTGCGGCGGGCGAAACGCAGATCGACCTTGTGCTGCAGGTGCGCCCCCGTTTCGTGTACGCAAAGGGAGCCGTATCGACGGACGCCGGGAAAACCGCGCTTACGCAGGGGCCGCTGGTGTATTGCTTCGAGCAGGCGGACAACGGCGCGGGGTTGGGTTCCCTGATCGTCGATCCTTCCCAAACGCCGCAAGCCTGTGAATGCCCCGTAGATGCCGCTTCCAATGCGCTGCTGGTGCAGGGATGGCGGGAGACGGACGCATCGGATACGCTGTATGGCACGGAAGCGCCTGCGATGGAGAAAACAGTTCTGAAAGCCGTACCCTATTATTGCTGGAACAACCGTGGCCGCGGTGAAATGCGCGTATGGATGCGGTACAAGCGGTAACCTGCGTTCATTTGAAGAACCATATTAGAGGAATACACAGGAAAGCGGCTCCGTTCCTTTATCGGATCGGAGCCGCTTTCCTGTTCTTTTATTGGGGCCGACAGCCGGTTACACCGGGCTGAAGCGAACCATATTCCAGCTCAGGGGAGGAATGCGAACGATCCATTGACCGTCCTCCCAGGCCCCCGGCTCACCGACGGTCGGCGATACGGTATCCGGCGCGGCGGCGGTATTGACGGCCTTGACGTCGTCATGGTGCAGCACGCTGTGCTCCACTTCGCGCAGTGTGCCGAACGCCCGTAAATCCACGGTCAGGCAGGTATCCTCCGCCATATCACGGTTGACGATAAACAGGGTGACCGAACCGTCCGCAGCCAGCGTGGCGGCGGTATCCAGCAACGGCACGGCGTCGCCTGCCGCACAATCATACACCGGGCACCGCGTCACGGTTCGCAGCGATGTGCCGCGGCCAAAACGGGAAGCCTGCAGCAGCGGCCAATACGTTGTCTGCCGCCACGCGCCGCCGCCGGATTGGGTCATGATCGGGGCGATGGCGTTCACCAGTTGCGCCATACAGGCAATTTTCACGCGATCCGCGTTGCGCAGAAAGGTAATCAGCAGGGAGCCGACCATCAGCGCGTCCTCAAAATTATAAATATCCTCCAGCAGCGGCAGCGAACGGCCCCAACGCCGCTCCTTCTGGATTTCTTCATCCTGATCCAGCGAGTGGTACCACACGTTCCACTCATCCAGCGAAAGGCCGAGCTTCTTTGGGCTGCGCTTTTTCGCCCCGACGGCGTCGCAGATGGCCGCCACTTCACGGATCATATTTTCCATCTGCAGACTGCTTGCCAGATAGGCGGGCGTATCGTTTGTCTTGTTGCCAAAGTAGCTGTGAAGGCTTACGTAATCGATGTTATCATAGCATTCCTCCAGCATTTGATATTCCCAGGTGCCGTACGTTGGCATCGCCCGGTAGGAAGAACCGCAGGCTATAACCTTGATGGACGGATCCACCCATTTCATCACCTTGGCGGCCTCGTTGGCGGTTCTTCCGTATTCGTATGCCGTTTTCCGGCCGATCTGCCACGGGCCGTCCATTTCGTTGCCCAGGCACCACAGCTTGACGCCGAACGGCTCTTTGCGGCCGTTTTGAATGCGAAGGTCGCTGTAGTAGCTGCCGGAGGGATGGTTCATATATTCCACAATATTGCGCGCCGCATCCACGCCCCGGGTGCCGAGGTTGACGGCATACATGATTTCGGCGTTAACGTCTCCTGCCCAGTCGGCAAACTCGTGCAGCCCAACCTCGTTGGTTTCTGTGGTAAGCCATGCCAGGTCCAGGCGACGCGGGCGTTTTTCACGCGGGCCGACGCTGTCCTCCCAGTTGAAGCCGGACACAAAATTGCCGCCGGGATAACGGATGACCGGCACGTTCAGGTCCCGGACCAGCGCCATCACATCCTGCCGGAAACCGGCGGCGTTCGCGGACGGATGCCCCGGTTCGTAGATGCCGCCGTAGACGGCGCGGCCAAGCTGTTCCAAAAATGCGCCGTAGATGCGCTTGTCAATGGTGCCTACAACAAAGTCCTGATCCAGTATCATGGTTGCGGTTTTCATTGGTTTTCTCCTCGTTGGCTTGCCGAAAGCGCGGGGGAGCGCAGGATGAAAGCGCTGACTGATGAACCCGTGCGATACCCAGCCGTATTTTAAATGGGATGGGGCTTGCGGAACCTGAAACAGCAACACCGCGCCGAAAGCCAACGCGGCCCAAACCACTGTCCGTAACACGGAGCGGCGCTACGGCTTACCATAACAGTCCTCTAATTTTTCATGCCGGTCATTACGATGCCTTCCACAAAATACCGCTGACCGATCAGATAGAATAAAACCCCGGGGACAAACGCCATGCACGTCGCGGCCATGATCTTGGACCAATCCGATTTCAATGATCCCTTGAACAGGCTTAACCCCAGCGCGATGGTATAGTCCTTTTGAAAGTTGATATAGACGACCTGCTGCAACAGGTCGTTCCATAGTTCTATGAATTTTAGCAATGCAATCACAATCATTGCGGACTTAATCGCAGGCATGATGATGAAAAATAAAATTTTCATGTATCCACACCCGTCGATGGTGGCGGCTTCATCCAATTCACGCGGGATAGACCGGATGAACTGGCGGATGAGGAAGATGCTGAAGGCACCGCCGCCGCAAAAGTGCGGCAAGATCAGCGGCCAATAGGTATCGGTAAGGTGCAGGAGACGGCTCCAGCCGATGTAGAGCGGGACCAGCGTAACCATCGTCGGCAGCAGCATGGAACCCACGCAAAGGCCGAATAGCAAGTCCCGGCCACGGAAGCGCAGCCGTGCGAAGGCATATCCGCCGAGCGTGGCGGTGAAGGTAGCGCCCAACACGCTGGGTACGATGATGGTAAGCGTGTTTTTTAAATAAGACCAGAAGGGGAAATACACCAGCGTTTCCGGATAATTATACCACCGCCAAACCTTGGGGAAAAAACTGGGCGGATAGGCATACAACTCTGCGTTGGTCATCAGGCTGGAACGGAAAATCCACCAGATGGGCAACATCACCATAAACGTCAGCAACAGAAGCAGGAGAATTGCCGCAATATTTGCGATTCGCTTCCGGTGCGTGCGGCTTTGCAGGAGGGGCTGCCGGGGGCGGCGTTTCATGTTGGCGGTCGTCATTTATTATCTCCCCCCTCGTAGAAGATCCAGGATTTGCTGGTGGCAAACAGTATCGCGGTGAAGATGCCGATCAACACGAAGAAAATCGCCGAAAACGCGCAGGAATAACCGAGCTTGCCGGGTGCGCTTTTAAACGCGTACCGGTAGAGGACAAAGGATATAAAGCAGGTCGCGTTGCCGGGGCCGCCCTGCGTTAACGCCAGCGCAGGGGTAACTACCTGCATGTTAATCACCAGGGACATCAGCAGATTATAGAATATAATCGGGCTCATGCACGGCAGCGTTACGTTGCAAAAGCGCTGCCAGGCGTTGGCACCGTCGATCTCCGCCGCCTCGTGATAAACGCGCGGCACGTTTTGCAGTCCGGCCAGAAAGATGACGATCAGATTGCCGCTCAGCCAGACCGAAATCAGCGACAGGGAAGGAACGGCCAACTGCGAATCGTTGAGGAACATCACCTTATGCCCGCCAAACAACATCAGCAGATAGTTGAAAAAACCGTTGTTATAATCATACAGCCACGACCAGCCCAGGTAGACTGCCATGGCGGGAAGTACATATGGAAGATAGAACAATGCGCGAAACAGCCCGCGGGCCGGAATTTTTCGGTTTAGAAGCATGGCGATGCCCAGCGACCAGATCATGCTGCCGATTACGCTGAAAAACGCATACTTGAGCGTAGAAAGGATGGAATCGACAAAGTAAGGGTCCTTGGTAAAGATACGGGTATAGTTTGCCAGACCGACAAAGTTGGGGTCGGCAATCCCTTTCCAGTCGGTCAGGCTCAGGATAAAAACAGCCGCCAGCGGTAAATACGTGATAAATACCAGCCCTATCAGCGAAGGCGAGAGGCAGGCATAGGCCGTAACGGTCTCCGCGCGGCGCATGCGGTTGAGGGGTGTTGCTCTTTTCATTGCTTTCCTCCCTGATATAACACGGGGAAGCGGCCTTGTGCGGCCGCCTCCCCTCGTGACCAACCGAGATTAGAAATCCTCAATCGTCGCGGCCAGCGCGTCAAAGTTGCTGGTAATAACGTCCTGAGCGGTTTGCTCGCCGGTCCACACGGGGCCCAGAACACTGCGCAGCATATCGATGAAGTTGCTGGTGTTGGGCGTGTAATACCAGCAGGCGGATTTGGCGCTGCTCAGCGTGTAGTCCACCAGCACGGATTTGGCCATGTCATAGTCCTTCACGGGGAAAGCCGGGTCTTTCAGCCATTTTTCCGTATACTGCTCGTCGGTGTAGTACTTTTCCAGTAGTGGCATCCAGATGCCCGTGCTGATCAGGGACCAGCTGTTTTCTTCCTGCGTGTACCAGGCGATGAAATCCATCGCCTCACGCAGATGCTTGCTCTGCGCAAACACAAGCTGCGGGCCGGAGGTGCAGGCGGTTACCTTCTCCTTCATGTACGGAAGCACGGCGATCCCCCAGTTGAAGTCCACACCGGGCATGGTGGTGCCCATGTTCCAGGCGCCGCCGGTGGCCATGGCCACGTTACCGGCCGCGATGGAGCGGGAAATACCTTCGTCGCCGTGGCCGTCGTAATAGGGCGCCACGTGGTCTACCAGGTAGAGGTCCGCCACCTTCTGAATGGCTTCGATCGCTTCGGCGGAATTGATGAGGCACTGCGTGCCGTCTTCGCTGAACCAGGTGCCGCCGTTGGAATTGGCCCAGACTTCCAGCTGCCAGGTCCAGTTATCCACGTTGCAGCCGTACTGTACGATTGCTTCGGGGTTGAAGCCCTCTTCGCCGGGGTGCTTGCCGTTGGCATCCAGTGTGAGCTTCTTGGCAACGTCCACAAACTCGTCCCACGTCCAGGCGCTTTCCACTGTGGTGGGCGGATAATCGATCCCGGCCGCGTCGAACATATCTTTGTTGTAATACATGATCAGCTCTTCGCAGCAGCCGGAGTAGGCAACGGTTTTTCCGTTGGAACGGAAGGCGAGGCTTTCCAGCGGATGGGAATCCGAGTTGGCGTACATGTCCCCGATGTCGGCCAGCAGACCGGCATTGGCGAAGGCCAGAACTCCGTTCTCGTTCATGATGCCGCAATCCGGCATCGTGCCTGCGGCGGCCATGGTGTTAAGCCGGGTCGTATACTCCTCGTTGGGAATACACATCAGCTGAACTTCCACCTTGTCCTGCATCGCATTGTAGGTATCGAGCACGGCCTGGGTGGATGTAGCCTCTTCCGGCGTACCCCAATAGGAATACGTCAGGATGACTTTGCCGTCTTCCGCCAGGCCTGCCGTAACGCTCAGCAGCATGGCGACCGCGAGGATCATTGAGAGCAGCTTCTTCATTGAGTGTTTCCTCCTTTTTGATCGTTCCATTACATGATCGCAGCATTGTACGGCGGTTGAGAGATGATGTGCCCAACGCTAGCTTGATCGATCATGTTTTCTGATGACCACATTATACACAATGGAATATATCATGTCAATAAGCTGTACAAAAATATTTTATTATTGACATAATGTACATTAATAAAGAAGAAGATAGGGAAAAGAAAAACATGATCGATATAGTAACCACTTGACAGATGCTATTTATTCTTTATAATACTTCCAATAGGGGGCATGTATATGGCCGAAAAGAGCAAGCGCAGTGTAACGATGCAAGATATCGCCAAAGAGCTGGGCGTAACCAAAAATACGGTCTCGCGCGCATTGATGGGAATGCCGGATATTTCCGCCGCAACCACGGAGGCCGTGCGCCGCAAGGCTGACGAAATGGGATACGTTCGTAACTACATGGCGAGCGCTCTTCGTTCCGGCAGTACGCATACATTGGCGCTGATTGTTGGCCATCTGGCGAACCCATATTTTTCGATTATCTATAATAACGTTGCGCAGGCAGCCGAGGAACTCGGCTACACCGTGATGCTGTTTTCCTCCTTTGAAAAGACGGAGCGGGAAATTAAAGATATTCAAACGGCGCTGTCGTATCACGTGGACGGCATTATCCTGTTCCCGTGTCAGGAAAATAAAGATTCCCTCCATCTTCTCAGGGCTAACGGCATCCCGTTCGTCCTCTTTTCCCGCGCGTTTGAAAACGAGGCGGCCGATTATGTGCTGTGCGAAGAGGAGCAGGGCGGCTATCTGGCTGCCAGACACCTGATTGAGCACGGACACAGAAAACTGATCTATGTTTATGATTCTACGCTGATCTACAGTATCAACCGGCGTCTGGATGGATTTCTGCGCGCGTGCCGAGAAGCGGGAATATCGGAAAAGGACTATCGTGTGATCCAGAATCTGGACGCGCAGGGCAAGGACAATTCTGCAGGAACTGCCGAGCGGATCGCCGGGCTTCAACGGCTGGGCTTTACCGGCGTCGTTGCCTTTTGCGATATGATCGCGCGTCGGCTGATTGCCCAATTGCGGCTGCTCAGCCTTCGTGTACCGGAGGATATCGGCATCATAGGCTATGATAATACGGACAGCCTTGTGCCTACCTCTCTGCCGCTGTGCAGCATTGACGATTGTTGCGACGAGATGAGCGAAGCTGCCGTAAAGCTGATCGACCGGCGGATTAAGGGAGATCAGTCTCCTCCGCAGTCGTTGGTATTCCCCGTTCGCCTGCTGTGCAGGGAGAGCTGCGCAGGGACGTCCGAACAGCTTTGATAATTCTCGCCTGATGGATACGAACGCTGTTTGTTCATAAGATAAACGGGATTGGACGACTTGAAGCAGAAGGCAATGGTATTTCAGGTGAAAACGGCATGCCTGTGGATGTGCATCACCACTTCTTGGAATGATGTTCTGCTTCAGCTTTAGCCCACCCGTCTGGCGGGCGGCTTTTTATTGAAACCATCAATGGCTTTGACTCGCTAAAACCTAATAAAACGCCGGTGACCCGAAAGGGTCACCGGCGTTTCGCCTGCCTGTCTTTATTTTCTGTCGGTAAACCCCTTTTCCGGGGCCCATTCGCAGCTGCCTTCCAGTTGATAATGGCAGTTGCAGCAATCATCTCCGTCGCCGAGCGTTTTTGTGCGTTGGAAGCCGTTGCCCATCAGCCATGAAAACAGGTAATCCATCCGACAGATGCCGGGAAGCATCGCTTCCGCTCCGTGCGCATGGGCGAACTGCTGCATGGCGCAGCGGGTAATATCAATCTCGAAAGCGTTTGGGTCGATTTCCCGGCAGCGGATCGTCCAGTCCCATGGGTGCAGCTCGCCCCGCCGCTGGCGCGCCACATGCGCGGAAGCCTTTTTGCGGAAGCCGGAGAAATAAGCGCGGCCCACCACGTGCAGAAACGGTTGAGGGATGAGCGTTGCCATACGCTCGTTCAGCAGCCAGATGATGGCGTCGGCTTCGCCGCGGTCAATGCCCATTTTGGTAAGCGCCAGATGCCAAGCGGCATAGGCGGGCGCAAACTGGAAGTTGAACGCGAACAGACTTTGGCCGAGATTGGGAAGCTGAGGGGCAAGCGACCGGAAAAAATCGTTTGAATACTGGCGAAAGCGAAGCTAGAAGGGCTTTCCGTATTTTGCCGTGATTGGCTTTCTCCCTCGCACCATCGCCAGATGATAGATCAGTGCTTTCATGCGCGATGCTTCTTTCGGAATGCCGCTTTCACCAGCTCATACCAGAGCGTGGAAACAAGCGCCGCGCCCGCCACCGTAAGCAACTGCGCGCCGCTCAGCGGAGCCAGCTTCAGCACTTCGTGAAGCGGTGTGTACAGTATGATCGCAAGCCCTGCGAGCGTCAGCAGATTGACAGCCCACATAACCTTGTCTTTCGCGAGCCGGCGCGCGGTGTGAAAAATGAAATCCCATTCGGAGGCGTTCACCTGTACCAGCAGGAGGTTGGCCAGCATTACAACGCCCAGACCCATCGCGCGCGCCACGGGCGCGTTTACGGGATTGCCGGCCAGCGCCCACAGATAAATCCCGAACGACGCGGCAAAAATCGCCAGGCCCTGCAATACACTCTTGCCCAGTAAGCCCTTAGTCAGAATCGGCTCCTTCGCGTCGCGGGGCGCGCGTTCCATAATATCCTGTTCCGCGGGCTGGCGTTCCAGTACCACAGAGCATGTGGGGTCGATAATCAGCTCCAGCAGAACCACGTGCAGGGGCAGCAGGAACAGCGCGTCCGGCGCGATGCCCATCAGCGGCGCCAGCAAGGAGGAAAGCGCAATGGGAATGTGAATCGTAAACACGTAGCCGATTGCCTTGCGGATATTATCGTAGATTCGGCGGCCGTCGCGCACCGTATCCACAATGGTGGTAAAGTTATCGTCCATCAGGATCAGGTCGGCTGCTTCCCGGCTGACCTCGCTGCCGCGTTTACCCATAGCGATGCCGATGTCTGCGTACTTCAGCGCGGGCGCGTCATTCACGCCGTCGCCGGTCATGGCGACGATCTCCCCGTTGTCCCGGAACGCTTTCACAATGCGCATCTTGTGCTCGGGGATTACGCGGCTGAAAATGCTGACGGTCTTTACCTTCTCCCGCAGCTCCTCGTCGGTCATATTGGTAAGCGCGTCGGCGGTGATAATGTTTTCGGCGCCCGGTATGCCGATTTTCCGTGCGATGGCGGAGGCGGTGATGCCGTTGTCTCCGGTAATCATCACCACGCGAATACCCGCGCGGTTGCACTGGGCAATGTCGTTTGCCACACCCTCCCGGGGCGGATCCGCAAGGCCGACGAGACCCAGAAATTCCAGTCGGCAATCCGTAAGCTTTTCGGGGATTGCGCTTTCATCCGCAAGCATCATGCGCCCTACGGCGATCACCCGCAGCCCTTCCTTGCCCATTTTGAGTAGCGTATGTCCGGCGGTCTCGCGCTGCTCCGCCGTCATATCGCACAGCGGCAGCAGGCGCTCGGGTGAGCCCTTGGCGGCCACGAGCAGGTTACCGCCGCGGCGCCAGACGTGGCCCATCATTTTCAGCTCGTTGGTAAAAGCGTATTCGTTCACCAGTTCCCCTGAAAACAGATGCTCTTTGGTGATGCCCATCCCGTCGCAAAACGCCAGCATGGCTTTTTCCATGGGATCGTACGCATCCGTTTCGCAGCCAAGGCCCATCGTTTCGCACAGGGCGTGCTCGTCCCCGCCCGGGGTCCACGTTTCCTGCACGGTCATCCGGTTCAGGGTGATAGTGCCCGTTTTATCCACGCAGAGCACGCTTACCGCGCCCAGCGTTTCCACCGACGGCAGCTTGCGCACCAGCGAGTTCTTCTTGGCCAGCCGCCACGCGCCCATGGAAAGGAACACCGTCAGGATGACCGGAAATTCCTCGGGGATCATCGCCATTGCAAGCGTAATGCCGGAAAGAACACTTTCGATCAGGCGGGCCCCCGGCGCGTGATCGGGAATGTTCAGGTAGGTAACCGCGCCGACCAGCGCGAAAAGCACCGCCGCAATGCCCGCGCAGGTTTTTACCAGCTTGCCGGTCTGCTTTTGCAGCGGGGTGGGCTCGGCCGGGGCGGCGGCGACGTTTACACCGATTTTGCCGTATTCCGTAGCGGCGCCGGTTTTATCCACCCGTATCGCTGCGGTGCCCTGTGTGACCAGCGTGCCCGCGTAACAGTAGTCTTTGCGCCAGTAATCGCCCGTAGGTTCAGCGGTGTCGTCTGTCGCGTTCTTCCATACGCCTTCGGCTTCGCCGGTCAGCGAGCTTTCGTCCACGCACAGATCGCTGCATTTGAGCACCCATCCGTCCGCGGGGATCTTCACACCTTCGGAAAGCAGCAGTATGTCGCCCGGCACCAGATCGGCACTGGCAATTTCCTGCTCCGTTCCATCGCGGATCACCCGCGCGCGGGGGGCGGACAGATCCTTGAGGGCGTTCAGCGTTTTATCGGTTTTCCATTCCTGAATCACGTCGATGGAGATCACGCCGAGCACGAAGATCAGCATGATCGCTCCGTCCCGGGGCTCGCCGAGAACGAAGTAGATCAGCGCTGCTACAATCAGCAGCAGAAACATCGGTTCTGCCAGAATGTGCAGCACCTTGCGCAAGAAACCCGCTTTCTTCCGCGGCGTCAGCTCGTTTCGGCCGTACTCGGCCTGCAATTTTTTTACTTGTTCACTGGTTAATCCGACCGTGGGCAATCCTGTGTTTGTCATAGAAACCCTCCTGGTGCCGCATGGGCATAAGTTGTTCTATAACACTACAACCAGTTTGTTCCAGCGATGTGAATATAGAAAAACACATCTGCGGAACAACTACTGTCCCGCAGATGTGCAATTGCTTCCATCTGCTGCCGTGAATACGGCCCAGCCCCACGAACCCCCGGACACACGGTGGTTCATCGCCTGCTCAGTTTGTACTGTTGATCGCGCATTCTCTCGTTTAGGAGGGAACGGTTTGCAGTGCAAAGAGACCATTTATGTATAACAGAATCACAACAGGTTGTCAAGCTGTTCATTCCATTTTTCCTTTTAAGGGCGGCAATCCGGCAAACAATACCCTTCGATAAATGATTCTGGTTTATCACTGTGCGCGGCTTGCCTTTTCCACGCGCCTTCCCTATAATGAATCTGTTTCACCCACACTGAAGGAGCAGCTATGAAAATACAACAGAACAGCCTTGTGCATACCATTCTGCATCTGACCGGCAACCAGCGGGCCTGCCTGTATACCGAGCCGTTATGGGGCATTCCCTATAACCTGTATTTGCCGTTCGTATCCGTTTACATGGCGGCCATCGGCATGAGCCCGGTGATGATCGGGGTAGTGAGCACCGTCTTTCTGGCGTCGCAGATGGTGTGGGCGCTGTTCAGCGGCGTGCTGACCGACAAGCTGGGGCGAAGGCTGACGACGCTGATTTTCGACACGGTCAGTTGGAGCGTGCCCGCGTTTCTCTGGATGCTCGCGCAGGACTACCGTTGGTTTCTGGTGGCCGCGGTGTTCAACGGCGCGTGGCGCGTAACCGAAACGTCGTGGGGCCTGCTGTTGATTGAGGACGCCCGCCGGAACCAACTGGTACACCTGTATTCGATCACGCATGTCGCCGGGCTGGTCGCCGGCTTCTTCGCGCCCATTGCGTATTTCTTCGTTCAAAAATATTCCGTGGTGCCCACGATGCGGGTGCTGTACGGTATTACGTTTGTGATGATGACGACCAAATTTATCGTGCTGTACTTTACCACGAAAGAAACTTCGGTGGGCCTTCGCAGGATGGCGGAAACGCGCGGCGTCAGCCTGCTGGGCCGTCTGTGGGACAGCCGCAAAGTGCTTAAGCATATGCTGAAAAGCCGCCGGACAATGCTGACGATCGCTTTTATCGCCTG
>JAQUXV010000120.1 GCA_028692205.1 Eubacteriales bacterium | reverse complement strand
GTTCAATTCATGACGACAACCCGAACGGGAGGGAAGGAGTGATATGAACGATCATCAACAGCGGCTTCCTGAGATCGTAGCACAGCATATCAAGGGCATGATTATCGACCGACAACTGAATGAAGGGGAACAACTGCCTACAGAAACCGAACTGACGGCGAACTTCAATGTAAGCCGCTCAACCATCCGCGAGGCGGTAAAAATCCTTATTGCGGAGAATGTGGTGGAGATACGCCACGGACGCGGCACATACATCGCAAAAAGGACGGGCATCACCAGGGATCCGCTGGGCCTGAGTTTTGCCGACCGCAAAACACTGCTGCCCAACCTTCTGGAGGCACGCAGGCTGATGGAACCGGATATTGCCGCCCTTGCCGCGGAACGCCGCACGACCGATAACCTGCGGGAACTGTTCGCTTCCATTCAAGGCATGGAACTGGCGCACGAAAAAGGCGAGGATTACACAGCCTTTGACTACCGTTTCCATTGCACGATGGCCGAATGCACACAAAACGACGTGCTTAACCGTGTTCTGCCGTTGATCTGCGAGTGTATCAACGCGGGCTATATGCAAACCTCGCGCGTGAAGGGGAGTTATGAACGGGCTGTACAATGGCACCAGCAAATCTACGAAGCGATCCTATCGCAAGACCCCCGGGAAGCCAAAGAAGCGATGTACCTACATTTGAGCCAGACACTGATCGACGCGAAACAGAATTCGGAAGGAGAAACATGATGAAAAAACTCATTAGCACACTGGTAGCCCTGATGATGCTGCTGTCGTTGGTTTCTTTCGCTTCTGCGGAGGACGTTACGATTACGTATTGGTTCTGGGCCGATAACGATGATTATGCGGCCACCATGCAGAACATGATCGCGGACTTCAACGCAACCAACGGGCAGGGCATCACCGTCGTCGGGGAACAGGTTCCCTGGGACGGCGGCGGCTACAGCAACACCGTGTTCACCGCGGCGATGGGCGGCGGCGGACCCGATGTGGCGAGCTGGAAGCTTACGGCAACCCCCTCGTTCGTCGCCAACGATCTGTTGGCCCCGCTGGACACTTATCTGGCGGACTGGGCGAATTACAACGAAATCGAAGCCAGCCTGTGGGATGTTATGCGCGAGGCGGGCGGCGCCGACAGTATTTACGTAATGCCGTGGAATACGCAGGTGTTGTATGTATACTATCGGCCTTCCCTGTTTGAGGCGGCGGGCGTAAGCGTACCCACCACCTACGAAGAATTCCTGGCGGCATGCAAAACGCTGACGAAAGACGGCGTATACGGCTTCGGCATGCGCGGCGCAAAGGGCGGCCAGGAACCGTGGGGCAGCTTTATCTACGCACGCGGCGGCACCTTTGCCGATCTGACGACGCCTGAAGCCGTACAGGGTATGCAGGACTTCATTGACCTGTATCAAAACGGCTACACGCCGCCAACGGCTCCCTCCGACGGCTTCAGCCAGATCATTGATAACTTCAAGAGCGGCCTGACCGCGATGACCATCCACCACATCGGCTCATCCGCGGGCATGGTGGAGACCTTCGGCGACGACGTGAGCGCGTTCGTGTTCCCCGCCGGCGTGGGACAGTGGACCTCCATGGGCGATACCGAAAACGTGATGTTCGAAGCCTGCAAGAACAAGGAAGCCGCCTTCGCGTGGCTGGCTTATCTGGCGACCGGCAAGGGGCAGGAAACCTGGTGTAAGGTAACGGGCAACGTGCCTGTGGCTGCCAGCGTCAAGGCGATGGACGTGTTCCAGAACAACCCGTTCATGAAGGTGTCCATCGAGGGCGCGCCCTATGCGGGCATCCTGCCGATTCTCGACACCACCACCGAGTGGATCAGCTCCGTATGGCCGTCCACGGTGCAGCAGGCGCTGCTGGGTGAGATTACCGCGCAGGAGTGCATGGATACGCTGCAGGCGGAACTGTACAAGTAAACCGACCGATGCGCGCGGGGGAAGGGGTTTCCTTCCCCCGGCGCTTATTACCGGGAGAAAGGAGCGTGTACCGTTGCAAAGCATCCAAAAGCGAAAACGAAAGGTTAATCTCTGGCCCTATTTGCTGTTGCTGCCGGCGCTGACGGTGGTGATCGCCGTGGTGTTTATACCGATTTTGAACGCCATATCGCTGAGCCTGCAGAATTACGATCTGCGCAGGCCGAAGCAGATCAGCTTTATCGGGTTGCAGAATTATGCAACCCTGCTTTCGGATAAGCAATTCTGGGGCAGCCTCCAGCGGACGGGGCTGTGGGTGCTCTTTGGCGTGGGCTTCCAGTTTGTGTTCGGCTTTGCGCTGGCGCTTCTGCTGAACCGAAAATTCTTCGCCCGGGGGCTTGCACGCTCGGTCAGCCTGATTCCGTGGGTGACGCCAGGTGTGCTGATCGCGCTGATGTGGCGCTGGCTACTGGATGGCAACTACGGCGTAATCAACGACCTTTTGCAACGCCTGAACCTGATTGATACGAACATCGCCTTTCTGGCCAGCCGGACGATGGCGCTGCCGTCGGTTATTTTGACCATCGTGTGGCAGGGCATCCCGTTTTTCGCGCTGATGATTCTGGCCGGGCTGCAAGGCATCTCCAGCGATTTGTATGAGGCAGCGGAAATAGACGGCGCCCGCGGCCCGCAAAAACTGTTCTATATCACCATTCCTTCGCTGAAAAATACGATTTTTGTAACGCTCATGCTGCGCGTGATCTGGGTGGCCAATTCCGTAGACGTGATTTTCAACATGACGGAGGGCGGCCCGGCGTACGCGACACAAACGTTAAGCATTTATATATACCTGAAGGCCAATACGCTGAACATGGGCTATGCTTCGGCGATATCAATCGTGATGACCGTGCTGCTGCTCGTGGTTTCGATACCGTACCTGCGAAGCATGTTCCGGAATCAGGGGGTGTGAGCCGTGCAGAAGGTTGGCAAACGAACCAGGCATACGATGGCAAGGCTCTTCTTGTTTTTACTGCCGCTGGCGATCATCCTGATTTTTCTGCTGTTTCCTTATTACTGGACGCTGGTAACCAGCCTGAAGCCCAACCAGGAGCTTTACAGCACGCAGGTTATTTACTGGCCCAGGCAGCCGACGCTGGACGCGTATGTGCGGCTCTTTGGTAAATTCAATTTTCTAAAACCCATGTGGAACAGTTTCGTGGTCGCGGGGATTACCACCGCGCTCTCGCTTACAGTGTCCATCCTTGCGGCGTATTCGTTCTCGCGCTTCCGCTTCGCTGGGCGCAGGGCGCTGATGGTGCTGTTTCTTACCAACAATATGTTCCCCACGGTGTTGCTGCTGATTCCGCTGTTTACGATGATGCGGCAGATGAATATTCTGTATACGCCGACGTCGCTGGTGCTTTCCTACACCACGTTCACCATTCCGTTTTCCGTGTGGCTGCTCAACGGGTATCTGAATGATCTGCCCATGTCGCTGGAGGAAGCCGCTATGGTGGACGGCGCTAACCGGGCGCAGGCGTTTATGAAAATCATACTGCCGGTGTTAGTGCCCTGCCTGCTGGCAACCGGCGTGTATATTTTCATGCAGTCGTGGAACGAATACACTTTTGCCGTGCTGTTTACCAACGATCGCAACCGTACCGTACCTGTGGCGCTCAAAAACCTGATCGGGCAGTTCGGCGTGCAGTGGGAGCTGCTGACGGCGGGCGGCATTATTACCGTGATTCCCGTGTGCGTGATGTTCTTTTTCGCGCAGAAACGGCTGGTGGCTGGGCTGACCTCCGGCGCGGTGAAAGGCTGACGGCAATCTGTTTGCTGAAAAGGCTCCTATGTTTTGCCGCCTGCGCCGCAATGTGCGGCCATGTGCGTCTGTGGCGCGGCGAAAGGTTGAAACGCTGATCCAGATACAGGAAAAAACAATATTGTACAAGCGAAAAGGCCGCAAGGGATGCGGCCTTTTTGCCTGTACTTCCGGGGCGCTCTTGCATTGACCGTGAAACCGAAGCCGGCCGGATGCGGATGGGCAAGCGACGGGTACTTGAAATTGCCGATCAGGCACACATTAAGGTTGCAGCGTGATGTAATAGGGGCAGATGTCCTCGTACCGGCCATCTTTCATGTGAAAACCGCCGGGAATGGTGCCAAGCTGAATAAAGCCGAGCCGCTCGTACAGGTGGCGGGCATGGAGATTCGTTGCGACGACGGCGTTGAATTGCAGAACCCGGAAACCGTACGCTCCGGCCTTTGCGATGCAGTCCTTCACCAGCTTTTCGCCGATGTGCTGTCCCCGGCTGGCGGAGCCGACCGCGTAGCTGGCGTTGCAGATGTGGCCGCATCGGCCGATGTTGTTCGGGTGCAGAATATACAGCCCGAGGATTACGCCGTCTTTTTCCGCGACGGCGCAATAGCTTTGACTGCTGAAGAAGGCAAGCCCGCTTTCCTCGGTTAGCGGCTCCTCCTGTGGAAAAGCGATACCCTCTTCCACGATCTCATTCCAGATCCGAGCCATTTCGCCCAGATCGCTTTTCTGAAAAGCCCGGATTTCGATGCCCATGACAGTGCTCCTTAGCAGCCTTGCGGAGGGGCTGCTGTTGTTTTACGGTTTGGTAGGGTGCCGTCTCCGCCACGGCGCACAGCGCATGTTTTCAACCTGAATGAAGCCTAAGCCGCGAAAAGAAAACAAAGCAAAGCACGGTTCCAACGCGGTCGATGCGGCCCGTCGCCGGAACCGTTGCTGTCGGCTGTGGATAGCGGTTCGGAAAGCGGATGTGGGCGGCTTGCTTTGCGGATAACCGACGGTTATTCGGGCACCGCGGGCGACAGGGAAACGCCCAGCTTGCTGGCCACACACTGTTTGATCACTTCGGCGCACGCCGGACGGCCGATCCGCGCGCTGTTCAGGCACAGATCATATTGCAGGGGCTTTTTCCAATCCTCGCCGGTGTAATATTTGTGGTAGTCCGAGCGGTATTTGTCGGTTCGGCGAATCATCTTGCCGACGTCCGCTTCGGGCATGCCGGTACGATCCATGATCGCTTTCACGCAATCCTTAAACGGCGCTTGAACGCTTACGCTGACGACGTTTGGAAGGTCGCGCAGCACGTAGCTGGCCGCTTTGCCCATCACGATAAAGGATTCCGTCTGCGCCAGCATCCGCAGAATTTTCACCTGATAGTTGAACAGGTTGATTTCCGAAACGAATTTTCGGTTCTCGGGGGTAAGCACATTGCCGTAGTGCTCCCGGTCGGGCACCTGCATCAACAGTCTGCGGTTGAATTTCTCATCCGCAAGCACAAACAGTTCCTCGCTGATGCCGCTTTCCACGGAAGCCAGTTGCAATAGTTCCTTGTCCATCAGCTTGATGTTCAGGTCGCCCGCAATCTGCAGGCCGATTTGTTTGCCGCCGCTGCCGAACCCCCGTGCAATGGTGATGACGAAGTTTTTCATGGCAAACCGCTCTCCTTTTCTGGCACAGGCCAAACTATATTCCCTGCTGTGCGTGGATGGGGCCTGAAGTGGGGAGTGTGATAAACTCTTCTTGCACGGCGCATGGTTTTCCTGCATTGTATCCAAAAGGAAAATGCTTTTTTATGGAGAGGCGGGTATGAACAAATGAATAATTACATATATTAATATGTAATAACGAAGGCAATGTTTTTTTGCTGTACGGAGATAAACGCATATTGACATTGAAAAATGGCGTAAGATATAATTGTAAAATCAAATCGGAACCGACCGATTTGCATAATATAACTATCTAACATGCAAAACACGCGTTCCATTCATCGGATGAAAAACGGGTTTACCCATACATATACCTTGTGAAGCAAAGAAGCTTCTACAGCCGGATACGGCTGCGGGAAGCTTTTTTGAATATCCGAAATGCGGTTATCCACCGCATCGGAAAAGAATGAAGGAGGCGTCCATCCATGAAAAGAGCCCTCTCCTTGCTGGTTTCGGTTACCCTTCTGCTGTCTATGCTGGCTTGCTGTGCATCCGCTTCGGCCGAGGCGGCCTTACCGGTGATTAAAGTTGCGAGCGTTACCCCGCTTTCCGGCAGCCAGGCAGCCATGGGCGAAACCATTAAAAACGGCATCGAACTGGCCCTGAATGAACGCATTGCAGAGTTCAATGATTTGGGCTTTGACCTGCAGTTTGTCCCGCAGGACGATCAGGCTGACCCGAAGGTTGGCGTGAGCATCGCGCAGCGGCTGATTGAGGATAAGGATTTCCTTGCGGTGGTCGGCCACTGGAATTCCGGCGTGGCGATTCCCTCCTCCGAAGTATACAACCAGGGCAACCTGGCCATGGTTTCTCCCGCGAACACGGCAACCGCCGTCACCGACCGCGCGCTGCCGGTGGTAAACCGCATCTGCGCCCGCGACGACGCGCAAGGCCCCGCGGGAGCCGATTTCCTGTTTGGGCTTGGGCTTACGAGCGTGTTTATCGTGCAGGATAAAACCACCTACGGGCAGGGCGTTGCCGATGAGTTTAAAAAGCGTTTTGAAGCGATTGGCGGCGCGGTGCTGGGCTATGAGGGCATTACCGCCGGTGAAGCCGACTACAGCGCTGTGGAAGAGATGATCCGTGCCAGCGGCGCGCAGGCGGTGTACTTCGGCGGCATTTACCCCGAAGGCGGCCTGATGATTAAGCAGCTGGCTGAAAAAGGGATCGACGTAACCTTCCTGGGTCCGGACGGCATGGACTCCGTCGAGCTGGTGAACATCGCGGGCGATGCAGTGATCGGCAGCTACTACACCTCCACTGCGGCCGGTGTGGTCAACACCGATAAGGGCAATGCGTTTGTAGCGGCGTACGAGGCCGG
Source organism: Eubacteriales bacterium (assembly GCA_028692205.1). Next base: position 835 of record JAQUXV010000120.1, on the reverse strand, counting down.
GTACGGCCGCGCGCCCGAAGGATATGCCGCCTACGGTTACGATGCTATGAATGTGGCGCTGGATGCCATTAAGACCGCGATTTCTGCCAATGGCGGCGCTCTGCCTACCCGCGAGCAGGTGGTGGAAGCCGTACGCGCCACCAGCGGCTATGAAGGCGTGGCCACCAACGTAACCTTCAACGCCATCGGGGACAACACCGAAGCGAAGGTCTATGTGCTTGGCTTCAGCGAAGCTACCTATCCGGCGGAAGCCATCAAGTCGATCGCCGTGACCGAGTACCTGAAATAGACAACCTGCGGGAAAGCAAAACTAGGGATTGCGCCGCTGCGGGGAAGCCGTTTCCCCGCAGTGGCGGCAGGGAGGTCGGTGCCGGATGAACCAACTGCAATTGCTGGTAAAAATCATACCCCAGCTGCTGTCCGACGGGTTGGCCCTCGGTTTCGTATACGCGATCGTCGCAATCGGCTATACCATGGTGTACGGGATTCTGGAATTCATCAACTTTGCCCACAGCGAGCTGTTTATGTTCGGCGCGTTCGTAGGCACGGAAGTATTATTGCTGCTGAAATCCCTCGGCATACTGGCGAATATGTCGCCGACGCTGGCGCTGATCATCGCGCTGCTGGTCGCCATGGTGATGAGCGGCGGGCTGGGCGTGGCGGTGGACCGCATTGCGTACCGCCCGGTACGAAGCGCGCCGAAGCTTGTGCCTTTTATTTCCGCTATCGGCGTATCCTTCATCCTGCAGGATGTGGTGCGCATGGTGGAAGAAGCGAAAAACGGGAACTTTTACCTGTACGCGCCCACCCTGTTCAGCAACCGCATCCAGATTGC
>JAQUXV010000119.1 GCA_028692205.1 Eubacteriales bacterium | reverse complement strand
TCATCAGGCTTTACTCCCCAACGACGTATTTCTTACGCTGGGCGTATTCCTCTTTCTTGCCGGTATTGTAGTTCTGCACCGGGCGCAGGTAGCCCACCACGCGGCTCCATACCTCGGCGTCCTCGCCGCAGATGGGGCACTTGAAGTGTTCGCCGGCGATGTAGCCGTGGGTGTTGCAGATGGAGAAGGTGGGCGTGATGGAGATATAGGGCAGCTTGTAGTTCTGGAACGCCTTCTGGATCAGCCGCTTGGTGACCCGGATGTCCTTGATCTCCTCGCCCAGATACAGGTGCAGCACCGTGCCGCCGGTGTACAGGGATTGCAGCTCGTCCTGCAGGTCCAGCGTTTCGAAAATATCATCCGTGTAGTTCACGGGCAACTGGGTGGAGTTGGTGTAGTACGGCACATCCTCGCCCGCGGTCAGGATGTCGGCATAGCGCTCCTTATCCTTCTTGGCAAGGCGGTAGCTGGTGCCCTCCGCCGGCGTTGCCTCCAGGTTGTAGCAATGCCCCGTGGCATCCTGGAAGCCCTGAATCACATCGCGCATATGGTTGAGCACGCGGATGGCAAAATCCTGCCCTTCCGGGGTCGTAATATCATGTTCCGCGCCCATCAGGTTGATGCATGCCTCGTTCATGCCAATGAGGCCGATGGTGCTGAAATGGTTGTACCAGTAATCGCCCGTGCGTGCCTTGACGTCCTTGAGGTATTCGGCCGAATAGGGGTAGAGGCCTTTGCGCGTCTGCTCCTCAATCACCTTGCGCTTGGTCTCCAGGCTCTTGCTGGCGGTGCTCATGCGCTCGTCCAGAAGGCTGAAGAACTGTTTCTCGTTCTTGGCCAGATAGCCGATGCGCGGCAGGTTGATGGTTACCACGCCCACGGAGCCCGTGAGCGGGTTGGAGCCGAACAGGCCACCGCCGCGTTTGCGCAGCTCGGAGGTGTTAAGCCGCAGGCGGCAGCACATGGAAAGCGCGTCCTCGGGGGACAGATCGCTGTTGACATAGTTGGAGAAGTAGGGAATGCCGTACTTGGAGGTGATTTCCATAAACTTGTCGGTTACGGGGCTTTCCCAGTCGAATTCCTTGGTGATGTTGATGGTGGGGATGGGGAAAGTGAACACACGGCCTTTGGCGTCGCCTTCCATCATCACATCGCAGAAGGCCATATTGAGCATGTCCATCTCCGGGCGGAAGTCGCCGTACGTCTCCGGCATCAGCTCGCCGCCGACGATGACGTTCTGGTCCTTCAGCGTGCGGGGGGGCACGATGTCGAACGTCAGGTTGGAGAACGGGCACTGGAAGCCCACGCGGGTGGGCACATTCAGGTTGAAAATAAACTCCTGCAGCGCCTGCTTCACCGTCCGGTAATCCAGATGGTCGTAACGGATGAACGGAGCGCAGTACGTATCAAAGGAGGACCAGGCTTGCGCGCCCGCGCTTTCGCCCTGTGTGGTGAACGTGGAGTTCACGATCTGCCCCAGGAAGGTGCGCAGATGCTTTGGCGGCTTGGATTCCACCTTGCCGGGCACGCCGCCGAACCCCTTGGAGAGGATCTGGCGCAAATCCCAGCCCGCGCAGTACGGGCCGAAGAAACCCAGATCGTGGATGTGAATTTCACCAGACATATGGGCGCTTCGAATCTCTTCGGGATAAATTTCGTGCAGCCAGTAGTTCTTGGTGAACACCTCGCGCACATAGTTGTTCAGGCCGTTGATGGATTTTTGGGTATTGGCGTTCTCGTTGATGCGCCAATCCTGATCGTTCAGGTATTCGCTGAACATGTTGATGGTCGCGCCGATCAGCGCGTTGGATTCACGCGCGGAACGCCGCTTCTCGCGATACAAGATATAGGCCTTCGCCGTTTTGGCATGGCCTTCCTCAATCAGCACTTTTTCGACAATATCCTGAATGCCTTCCACTTCCGCAATCCCATCCGGATAGCGCTCCTCCGCCATGGCCACTACTTCGTTGGCCAGCCGCTCGGAGGTCTCAAAGTCGTCTCCGCCAACGGCATTGGCCGCCTTGAAGATCGCCAGCGAGATCTTGTCTTTCTCGAAGGGTACGTACGTACGGTCGCGCTTAATAATGAGATTCAGCATTTGCATCCCCACTTTCCGATGCTATTCAGGCCTGCCGGTTACAGATGAGGCCTTGATCGAATAACACTATATATTGTTGGTGTCGCTCTCGCGGTGCAATAGATATTGTAGTCTATTCCATTTTGGTTGTCAACAGGTTTCCGGGATATTTTTTACGAAATCTTTACTTTGTGTTGCCAAACCATGCGCAAACCCAACCCGTGCGGGCCTTTCCCCCACCCTGTCCCCACTCGGTTCACAGCCCGCACCGGCGGCTACAGACGTACTCCCCCATGTATGATTAGCCGCGATCATACCGTCCGTTTCGGGCCTCACACCGCGATCCTATCGGCCCGGATGTGCCGCCACAGCGAATAGCACCGACATTTCCGCAGCACGTTTTGATCCTCTTGCCCGTTCTCCCCCGCCCTGCTATACTGGGCACAACAGCAAACTATTCGGGAGGCGGAGGCATGGACAGTTATCAAAACGCGTTAACAGTTATGAATACACTTTTCGCGAAGGATTATCAGTTTGCGCTGGCTACCACACACGGAAGCGTTCCGTCCCTGCGCTATGTGGATGCCTGCTACATTGATGGTTATTTCTACGTCGTCACCTACGCAACCAGCCAGAAAGCAAGGGAAATTGCCGACAATCCGAGCGTCGCGCTCTGTTCCCGAACTCTATATTCCTTCCGCGGTAGCGCCGAGAACATCGGTCATCCGTTAAAACCGGAGAATCAGGCCATCCGCGCCCGGCTAATTAACGCATTTGAGCCATGGTACTTCCGCCACAATGATGAAGGCAACGAGTCCATGTGCTATCTGCGCATCACGCCGGAAACGGGCTTCTTCCACCTGGACGGCACCGGTTACGAGGTCGATTTTCAAAACCGTACCGCAAAGGAATTCCCCTTCTCGTTTGATATGACCCTCACGCAGGAATAAGGGGAGTGCCGCACCATGGGTGCGGGCAGGGGTATTTCGTTTACCCCTGCACTCTTCGGAACCTGTTGGGCTCTTTTTTATACCATTCGGCTCTGGGGCAGGGGGTATGCGTCTGCGGACGCACCAAAGGGCTTTCCGCTCGCCCTTTGGGAACCTTCGGCGCTTGCGTTCGGCAAGGGGCGCGGATACTCCCTCTCGGAGTACAGGATAGTCGTCCACTGATACTGCGGTATCAGCGACCGACAAGCCTGTCCATCCTGCGAGGGAGCACCGCGCCCCTGAAGCAACAACCTGCAAGCGGAAGAAAAATCGTCTGTCAAACATGCAGAGGGAACAAAAGCCGTGAATTAAGACAAAGTGTTTCAATTCGTGTCCATATTCCTTTACATACGAGAAAGCATTATAAACATACGCCCTTGTACCCACATCCAGACATGGTAGCCATTCCCCCCGTCGCCTGACGGCAAGCAAGGCGGGACGCGAAAGGGTTCGCTCCGCAGGATGGACAGGCTTGTCGGTCGCCGCTGCCGCAGCGGCGGTGGACGACTATCCTGTACTCCGAGGAGCGACCCTTTCGCGCAGCCCGCCGCCAACGCAGGCGACCCGAAGGGTTCAGGGGCGAGCGGAAAGCCCCTGTTCGCACCAACAGGGGCGATTCCCCCGTGCGCCCGCAGGCGCATTCCCTGCCCCGGTGCCGAACGGCATAAAAAAGAGCCCAGCAGGGCCCGAAGGTTTCCAAAGGGCGAGCGGAAAGCCCTTTGGTTGCACCCGCAGGTGCGATTCCCCTGTCGCCTGTGTGCCAAACGGCACAAAAAGGGGACGCTCTCTGCGCCCCCCTTTTCATTAAAACTCCTGCATATCTCCGTTTTTATGGGCCGTTTCGCAGTACAGGCAGCGGTACACGCCCTTTTCGCGGTCGGCCAGAATGAACACATGCTCAATCTCCTGCTCGATCTGGGTGATGCAACGCGGGTTTTTGCAATGGATCACATTCGTCACGCGCTCGGGCAGGGAAAGGTGCTTCTTATCCACACGCTGCGCGTCCCGGATGATGTTCACGGTCACACCCGGGTCGATGTAGCCCAGAATGTCCAGATCGATGGGAATCAGCTCGTCGATCTTGATGATGTCCTTGCGCCCCATGCGTTGGGATTTGGCGTTCTTGATGATCGCCACGCTGCAGTCCAGCTTATCCAGCTTCAGGAAGCGGTAGATCATCATTCCCTTGCCGGCCTGAATGTGGTCGATCACATAGCCGTTCTGGATGCCGTCTATATTCATACGCTCGCCTCCAACAGTTTCAGGATCAGCGCTTCGCGCATGTACTTGCCGTAGAGCACCTGCTTGAAGTAGCAGGCGCGGGGATCGTCGTCCACCGCGTGGCTGATTTCGTTCACGCGCGGCAGTGGGTGCATCACGATCAGGCTTTCACTTGCCAGCCGCAGCTTGCCGGGGTCGAGGATGTAGCTGTCTTTCAGGCGTACGTAGTCGGCCTCGTTGAAGAAGCGTTCGCGCTGCACGCGCGTCATGTAGAGGATGTCCAGCGAGCCGATCACGTCCTCCAGCTTCTCCACTTCGGTAAAGGGCACGCCCGCGTTGTGCATGTTCTCCCGCAGATAAGGCGGAATGCGCAGCTCCTCCGGCGAGATAAGCACGAACCGCGTGTTCGGGTAGCGGCTCATAGCGTTCATCAGGCTGTGTACGGTGCGGCCAAACTGCAGATCGCCGCACATGCCGACCGTCAGCCCGTCCAGTCTCCCTTTTTCGCGCCGAATGGTGAGCAAGTCTGCCAATGTTTGGGTGGGGTGGTTGTGACCGCCATCGCCCGCGTTGATGATGGGCACCGGCGAAAGCTGCGCCGCCACGGTGGGCGCGCCTTCCTTGGGGTGGCGCATGGCGATGATATCCGCGTAGCAGCCCACCACGCGCACGGTATCGCTGACGCTTTCGCCCTTCGAGGCCGAGGAGCTGCTCGCCTCCGAAAAGCCCAGCACCGTGCCGCCCAGCTCCTGCATCGCGGCCTCAAAGCTCAGGCGCGTGCGGGTGCTCGGCTCATAAAACAGCGTCGCAAGTTTTTTGCGGTCCATCGCGTGCGCATAATCGTCGGGATGCGCAATGATGTTGTCGGCCGTATCCATCAGCCATTTCAGGTCTTCGACGCTCCAGTCGGTAACGTCCAGCATATGGCGCATGGTCGTTCGTCCTCCCTGTGTTTGGTATGGGGTCCTGTTAAGCGTGGGCCATCCAGCTTTCGTCGGCGGGGTTGTCGCGGAAACGCAGCAGGCCTTCCTTCTGCGCGGGGGTGATGTAGCCGGTGTCCACCGCCACGTCCGCCAGCGCATCCAGGTTGGAGAGGCTCACGTTTTTCACGTTCGCGGCCGCCAGCCGCTCAACGCCCTTCTTCATGCCGTAGGTGAAGATACTCGCGATGCCCAGCACTTCCGCGCCCGCTTGCCGAAGCACATCCACCACTTCCAGCACGCTCCCGCCGGTGGAAATCAAATCCTCGATCACCACCACTTTCTGCCCGGCTTCCAGCTTCCCTTCAATCTGGTTGCCGCGCCCGTGATCTTTGGAGCCGGAGCGCACGTAGCCCATGGGCAGGCCCATCATGTGCGCCACGATGGCTGCGTGGGCGATGCCCGCGGTGCTGGTGCCCATCAGCACTTCACAGTCGGGATATTCGCGCTTCACAATGGCCATCAGGCCGTTTTCCACCTGCGTGCGCACATCGGGCGCGGTAAGGGTGAGGCGGTTATCGCAGTAAATCGGGCTTTTGATGCCGCTGGCCCAGGTGAAGGGCTCCTGCGGCCGCAGAAACACGGCACGGATGGAGAGCAGCGCTTTGGCGATGTCGATATTTTCTTGCATGGCGATTCCTCTCTTTGCTGATATATGTAAGCACCGGGCAAAGTCCTTGTACCTGCCGCGGCACAGCATGGTCGCTTCGGGTTTGAAACCTCATTGAACCGGCTTCCCCGTTCCGCGGAGTTGCCCCAAACGAACCTCGTTTTGCCTGTGTGCTTACGGAAACGGTTGGTTTATCGCTTACGCGTTCAGGAATTCCTTTACGCACCTGCGGTAGGCAGCCATGGGGTCGTCTGCGCGCGTGATGGGGCGGCCGACCACGATAAAGTCACTCCCGCCGGCGCGCGCCTTTTCGGGGGTGGTGATGCGGGTCTGGTCGTCGGCGGCGGAATCCGCAAAGCGGATGCCGGGCGTAACGGTGAGGAAGTCCTTGCCGCAGGTTTCCTTCACAGCGGCGGCTTCCAGCGGGGAGCACACCACGCCGTCCAGCCCCGCAAGCATCGCGGTTTTTGCGTAGTGCATCACGGTATCAGCCATGGAGGCGTTAATCAACAGTTCATCGTGCAGCTGCTCGTCGCTGGTGGAGGTGAGCTGGGTTACGGCGATCAGCAACGGGCGGGTTCCGTCCGGCTTCGTCAGCCCTTCCAGCGCGTACTTCATCATTTCGCTCGCGCCCGCGGCGTGCAGGTTCACCATGTCGATGTCCAGCCCGGACAGCACTTTCATGGCACGCTTGACGGTGTTGGGAATGTCGTGCAGCTTCAGGTCGAGGAAGATTTTGTGCCCTCGTGCCTTGATCTCCCGCACGATCTGCGGACCCTCGGCGTAGAACAGTTCCATGCCGACCTTCACGAAAGGCTTCTCGTCCGGGAACAGCGCCAGAAAGTCGTACACCTCTTTCGCCGTGGGAAAGTCCAGCGCGATGATGACGTCCGTTTGCTTGCTCATTTCCACGCACCTCCTATGATTTCGGTCAGGGATTGAATATGGTACTTCTCCATCGTCCGGGGCAGGTCGTCGATGATCCGCTTACAGGCGTAAGGGTCCACCAGGTTCTGCGCCCCCACCTGCACGGCCGTCGCGCCCGCGAGCATCATTTCCAGCACATCGTCGGCGGTCGCAACGCCGCCCATGCCGATCACCGGAATGCCCACGGCCTGCGAAACCTGATACACCATGCGCAGCGCCACCGGGAAAATCGCCGGGCCGGAAAGCCCGCCGGTGGTGTTGGCGAGCACCGGCCTTTTAGTTTTCAGGCAGATGCGCATGCCCAGCAGCGTATTGATAAGGCTCAGCCCGTCCGCACCCGCAGCCTCGCAGGCTTTGGCGATCGCAACAATATCCGTTACGTTGGGGCTGAGTTTGATGTAAACCGGCTTTTGCGCTACAGCCTTCACCGCGCGGGTGACCGCCGCGGCGTTCTCCGCGCGGGTGCCGAAGGCCATGCCGCCACCATGCACGTTGGGGCAGCTGATATTGATTTCCAGCCAGCCCACCTGCGGCTGAGCATCCAACAGCGCGGCGGTTTCCACATACTCGTCGATGGAAAAGCCGTTCACGTTCGCCATGACGGGCTTGTGGAAAAAGGTCGCCAGTTCCGGCAGTTCGTGCTCAATCACATGGTGAACGCCCGGGTTTTGCAGTCCGACGGCGTTGAGCATTCCGCAGGCGCTTTCCGCGATGCGCGGCGTGGGGTTGCCGAAACGCGGCTCCCGCGTGGTGCCCTTGAAAGAGAACGTGCCCAACACGTTGATGTCGTAATACTCGCGGTGTTCCTGCCCGAAGCCGAACGTGCCGCTGGCGGGGATCACCGGGTTATCCAGCGTGATGCCGGAGAGGGAGACGCGTGTGTCTACCATACGATCTCCTCCCT
>JAQUXV010000118.1:2665-7712 GCA_028692205.1 Eubacteriales bacterium | reverse complement strand
CATCTGCAGGAGATGTTGGACGAGCAGGTGCGTTATATCGATGAGGGCGTTACCGACTATGTGGTTACGCGCGGCCGCCAGCCCGATACGATCCTGAACCGGTATGAACTGATCGCCACCGAAAAAGCGCCCGATGGCTTCTGGTACGAGAACGTGTATCTGTATCGACGCAGGGATTTATAACCTGTTCGAACATTTTTGCTACATTCTGTCAGCATCTTTATCTGGAAAAGCAGCAGGTGAAAACTACTTCGTAGCACCTTCAGTTTGGAAAACCAAACTATGGGAAAACCTGAGGATATGGGAGTGGCTGCAATGCCTTCCTCTTACAAAAACGCTCCGGCTCCCGGATGAACATCCGGGAGCCGGAGCGTTTTTGTAAGGCCGGTGGGGAAAATCAGTTCGCGGCCTGCTGGTTCTCGTCCCACAGCGCCCGTTGGCGGTTCAGCTGTTCACTGTTGTCGACGGCGGATATTTCCGGCAGGCCTGTCGGATTATAACTGAGGGTAAAAGGAGCATACAGCAGCGCCGTGTCCATACCGGCAATGGAAATGGCTTGGCCCTCGCCATAAGCCGACGCTCCGATTGCGGAAGAATCGACAGTGGAAAGGGCGGAAACGCTGCCGATCAGGTAGATGCGCAAGTTGGCGACGGCAGCGTCGGTTTCCGGAGAAAAGGATAGCGACACCGTAAGGCTGTCCCCATTGACGGAAAGTGCCGCTTCGCCGACGATATACAGGTTGCTGGCGCATAAGGGCACAGTAGCTCCGCCCTGACTGCGCAATGCGTTCAGATCCAGCATGGTGCCCATGACCCAGCTGTTGCTGAGGCCGTAATCCCGCATTCGCAGGCCATAGGTGCAGCCGACGTTGTTTTGAAGCTTCGGCTGATTTTGCATAAACGGAATCGCGTATGTCCAGTCTTCGATGGATAAGGTAACCAGATAGGGGATCGCGTTGTTATCCACATATGGCAGGTAGATATTGCCGCTGTCAAAGACACCGCTGACATACCCGTAATTTTTATCAAAAATAACGGTGCTGGTTTCGGTTTGTTCAATCGTCAGGCGGACACGGGCGGCAAACTCGTTGCTGTCGCTGATGAGCTTCTGCACCCGGATATCCTGGGTCTGGGCTGTCAGATGCTGGTTTATGTATGCGGCGTCGCCGATATGCTCCATATCCAGCGAGTCGACATCAATTAAAAAACCATCCTCTGCCGACGCCGATCCCCATACTGCCGGAACGATAAGCAGCAGGCAGAGGAACAAACAAAAAACCTTACGAAATCTGAACATGAGCATGACTCCTTTGCGCGGAAGATAAAGGGAGATCCATTATTACAACGTGTCCGGGGAGCGGTTTCATCCAGCGGAGAATGACGGTATAGGGGCAAACGGGTGAAAATATGGTAACAAATTCGTAACAAATACTTTACTTTTTAGAAATCTTCTGCTATACTGGGGGCAACCAAACGGAGGATTCCGTATGCCAAGGAGGAACGGTCATGAAGCTCGAAAAACGACACGTTGCAAGAAGGATAACGGCTCTTGCACTGGCGTTGGCGCTGTTGTTTACGTCGGACGCCTTTGCGGCGGCCCAGTACAGCACGCTGGAATTCGGCTCCAGAGGGTCCAGCGTTCTCACGCTTCAAAAAACGCTTCTCGCGCTGGGCTTTGATCCGAATGGGCTGGATGGAAAATACGGCAGCGGTACGAAAAACGCCGTAATCGCCTACCAGACCAGCAAGGGCCTCACCGCGGACGGCAAAGCCGGAAACCTGACCCTGACCGCGTTATACGCGGAAGACACGTCTTCTTCGTCCGGCAGTTCGGACAGCTCAAGCAGTTCCGACAGTTCCACGACGCGCGTTTCCTCTAACCCCAATACGCTGGAGTACGGCGACAGCGGCGATAAGGTAACGGATCTGCAAACCGCGTTAGTGAAGCTGGGCTACAGTACCAACGGGATCGACGGCCGCTTTGGCGCGGGTACGCGCAAAGCCGTTATCGCGTTCCAGAAAGCCAACAGCCTTACGGCCGACGGCCTTGCCGGTACCAAAACGCAAAACCTTCTGTACAGCCTTGCCAGCGCCGCAAGCTCCTCCAGCGATTCCAGCTCCTCGGATGATTCCGGCAGCTCGAGCGGTTCTTCCTCATCCGGCAGCTCGTCGTCCGATTCGGGGTTTTCGCGCACGCTGCGAAAGGGTTATACCGGCAGCGATGTGAAAACGGTGCAGACACAGCTGAAATCGCTCGGTTACTATACCAGCTCGGTTGACGGCGTTTACGGTTCCGGCACCATGGCGGCCGTTTCGTCCTTCCAGAAGAACAATAATCTGTCTGTCGATGGGCTTGTCGGCGCCAAGACGTATGCGAGGCTTTTCTCTTCCAGCGCCGTGGCCAGCGGCTCCAGCTCGTCCGGCAGTTCCAGCTCGGACGATTCCAGCTCCTCTTCCAGTTCGACTACGTATACGTCGCTCAGCTACGGTTCCAACGGCGACAGCGTAAAAGCTCTGCAGAAAGCGCTGAAGAACCTTGGCTACAACGTTGTGGTAGACGGGGATTACGGGGCGCTGACACAGGCGGCAATCGTTGCCTTCCAAAAACTCAACAGCCTGACGGTTGACGGCGTCGCGGGCGCGCTGACCCAACAGAAACTGTACGGCAGTTCCGCGGTGAAGTACGACAAATCCGTCGAGGAGACTACGATCATCGACGACGATACCGGCAAGGCGAGCGGGCCAAGCACAAGCAGCGTGAAATGCCTGTACTGGTATACCGAGGTGAAAACCCAGATCTCCAACGGCGATCACCTGACGGTTTTTGATCCCGCAACCAACCTGCAATGGACGCTGCGTGTATACAGCTGCGGTCACCACGCGGACAGCGAACCGCTGACCGCCACCGATACGGCCATCATGTTCAAGGCTTTCGGCTACACCAATACCTGGACGCCCAAGCCTGTATACGTAAAACTGCCCAGCGGTATCTGGACGCTGGCGTCCATGCACAACGTGCCGCACCTTTCCGGCTCCATTAAGGATAACGACTTCGACGGTCATCTGTGCGTACACTTCCTGCGGACGCTGGAAGAATGCACAGCCAACGATCCGGACTACGGAATGCAGCATCAGCAGGCGATCCGCAAGAAATGGAAGGCCATGACCGGCCTCGATATCGCCGACTGACGCGAAGCGCGGCCGATCGGACATCGTTATCTCCCCCGAAAAAATCACGGGAAGCTACCGCCGCAAGAGAGAGGTAGTATTGGAGCGAAGCTTACGTTGCCTTGCAGGGCGATGGAAGCTTCGCCTACCCGGACGCAATAATGTGGAGCAAACCCCCCGGCAAGCCGGGGGGTTTATGCTGTATCCGAATATTACTCCTTGGTGGGCGGGACATACCCCGGCGCAATCTCGCCAACCCCGCTCAGGACATACATGGGGCGATAGGGGAATTTGCGCATCTCGTGCTCGGTGGTTACGCCGCTTAGCACCAATACGGTGTCGATGCCGCTTTCCATACCCGCTACGATATCCGTGTCCATACGGTCGCCGATAATGGCGGCTTCTTCAGCGTCCACGCCCAGACGGCGAAGGCCGTGGCGCATCATTAACGGGTTCGGCTTGCCAAGGTAGTAGGCGCTGCGGCCGGTGGCCATTTCGATGGGCGCCATAAGCGCTTTGCACGCGGGGGCGATGCCGCCCTCGATTGGGCCGGTGATATCCGGGTTGGTGCCGATCAGCTTGGCGCCGGCGCGCACAAGCGCCACGGCGTGCTCGATCCGGTCAAAGCTGTAGGAATGCGTTTCACCTAAAACCACATAATCGGGGTTTACCTCGTTCATGGTGAAACCCGCATCGTACAGCGCGCCAACCAATCCGGGCTCGCCGATTACGTATACGCTGCCGCCGGGAGTCTGGTTCTTCAAAAACGCCGCGGTGGAAAGCGCACTGGTATAGAAGTGGCTCTCGTCCACCTCCAGCCCCAGCCGGGCCAGTTTCTGGTGCAATTCCCGGGGAGCGCGCTCGCTGCTGTTTGTGAGGAACAGGAAGGCCTTATTTTCGTTTTTCAGCCAGTCTACAAACTCGGTAACGCCGGGCAACAGCATATTGCCGTGGTAGATAACACCGTCCATATCGATGATATAGCCTTTTTTAGCACGTAAGGCATCCATGCTGAAGATTTTCATTTCGGACATTTTATCACCTTTCTCATATGCCGCGCTGAGTTGATCGGCGATGGCCTGAAACGGCGGGCCAAGGGTGCATTAATCGAAGGGAAACTTTCGCGGCGAATATATTATACCATGGCTCACGCCTTGCAGGCAATGAAAACTCCGCTTTTCCACAAACCCGTTCGCAGGTTTTTCCCGCGAAAGATATAAATGAGTACCATATTCGGAACGGAAATTTGGAAAAATTATTCGTTGCGCCGTGGAATTGCCTCTTTCAAAATGCATGTGAATCTGATATAATCAAATCGAACTTCGTTGTGCAAAGTTGCACAGAAAATTGCAAGGAGGGAACCTAGCATGAAAAAGGTTGTTTCTATCCTTTTGGCACTGACACTTGTATTAAGCCTTTGCACCTTCGCGGTAGCTGAAGGAACGTACGAGATCGCATTGGTTACCGACGTCGGCAATATCGACGATCACAGCTTTAACCAGTCCACGTGGGAAGGCGTTAAAGCTTACGCGGAAGATAACGGTGTTACGTACACCTACTATCGTCCGTCTGAAGACAGCGACGAGGCCCGCATCGAGAGCATGAAGAGCGCGATCGACAAGGGCGCCAAGACCATCGTTTGCCCGGGCTATCTGTTCGCGTCCAGCGCGGCGACGATCGCGTCCGAGTATCCCGAAGTTAACCTCCTGCTCATCGATACCGCTCCCGACAGCGAAACCCCGTTGACCAACGTCTACTCCATCCTCTATCAGGAAGAGCAGAGCGGCTACTTCGCGGGCTACGCGGCTGTGAAAGACGGCTACACCAAGCTGGGCTTCCTGGGCGGCATGGCGGTTCCCGCTGTGGTTCGCTACGGCTA